>NZ_JBWKYF010000035.1:0-64994 GCF_059423605.1 Variovorax sp. GW460-12-1-14-LB1 | reverse complement strand
GGAGGTGGGGGCGGCGGATCGGCCTTGGGCTTCGGCGGTTCGACGAACTGGCTCAGGATCTCGACGGGAATCACCACTTCGGCAGCCCGGCGCAGCAGGCCGCTTTGCAGCGCCCACAGCGCGGCGCCGTGAAACAGGATCACGCCGCCGGCAATGACGACAGTGCGCGACAGGCCAAGAAAGGAGGGAGGGGGGGCAAAGCGGTCAGACACGATCAACCATTCGAATGCGGGCACTACAAATCGTGCCCCGATTGCAGCAAAACCGCTACAGAGACGCTACTTGCGAAAAATCCACCAGACAGAGCCGGCGACGAGAATCAGGCTGCCGCCGAGAGCCGAGACGAGTTCCATGCTTTGCTTTCCTTGATGGAGTTGGCAAGCTGGATCGCTCTCGGCGCCGATTCGCAGTTCAGGGCGGCGACCGGGTGAGAGACACTGCACTGCGCCACGATGTCGCGGGCACAACCTTCACACTGGCCACACTGGGTGGCCACGCCGAGTTCGAACTGGACTTCGTCGAAAGTCATGCCCGCGCGCACATGACGTGCGATTTCACGGTCAGAGACTCGGCGGCAGACGCAAACGATCATGGCGGTGAAAGCGGCAGTTGGCTGGCTGTTGGATGTGACTCATTATAAATAAGAATCCATCGCATTTGCAATCACTATGACTGACATGCAGTCGGAGTTTGCAAGCCGGTGTTACACCTCGGCCCAGAGCCGCAAGAGGTTGTGATAGTGGCCGGTGAGTGCCACGGTTTCCTCGCATTCGCCCAGGTGGGCGCGCAGTTTCTGGATGGTCTGGTCGAGTTCGAACAGCATGCCGCGCTGGGCATCGCTGCGCACCATGCTCTGCAGCCAGAAGAAGGAGCACACCCGCGCCCCGCGCGTGACCGGGTGCACGCGGTGCAGGCTGCTCGCCGGGTAAAGGATCAGGTCGCCGGCCGGCAGCTTGACCTCGTGGGAGCCGTAGGTGTCGATCACTTCCAGCTCGCCGCCGTCGTAATCCTCCGGATCGCTCAGGAAGAGGGTGCACGACAGGTCTGTGCGCAGCTGCTGGCTGCTGCCCGGCACCGCGCGCACCGAGCCGTCGACATGCACGCCGTAGTGCTCGCCACCCTCGTAGCGGTTGAACAGCGGCGGCACGAAACGCGCGGGCAGCGCCGCCGAGAAGAACAGCGCGTGGCGCGAGAGCGCCGCCAGGATGGTCGCGCCGAGTTCGCGCGAGACGGGCGAAGACTCCGGCAACTGGCGATTGCGCTTCACCTGCGCGCCTTGGTCTCCCACGGTTTCGCGGCCGTCGACCCAGTGGGTGGCATCGAGTGCGGCGCGCATCTCGCGCACCTGGTCCGGGCTCAGCACGTCGGGCACATGCAGCATCATTTCGGCGAACTCCACAAGAAAAAAGCCCCGGCGCAGGCCGGGGCTCGAGTGTCGCACCGCGCCTGCCGCAGGGGCCGGCACGGAGGCGACGCGGTCGTCGGGATCAGAACGCGAAGTTCGCGGTGATCTTGGCCGAGCGAGGGATGCCCGGCGTGTAGCGGTAGCCGCTCTTGTTGATGGCGGCCGCGTACTGCTTGTCGAACACGTTGGCGATGTTCAGCTGGATGTCGACGTTCTTGTTGATGCGGTACGACGCCATGGCATCGAACACCCAGTAGGAATCGATGTACGCCGGCGTGCCCACGGCGCCGTCGGTGCCGCGGTGCAGCTTGCCGTTGTAGCGCGCGCCGCCGCCGACCGTCAGGCCGAACGGGAACTGGTAGGTGGTCCAGGCCGTGAAGGAATTCTTCGGCGTGTAGGTCAGCACGTTGGTGCCGTCGGCCGTGACATTGGGGCCGCTTTGCACCTTGGTGTCCATCGTGGTGAAGCCGGCGCTCATGCCCCAGCGTTCGGTGATGGTGCCCGCCACGCCCAGTTCGATGCCCTGCACGCGCTTCTTGCCGCTCTGGTAGTACAGCGCGGTGTTGGTCGGGTCCTGCACGACTTCGTTGCTCACGTCGGTGCGGTAGACCGCGCCGGTCAGCGACAGCTTGTCGTCCAGCACGTCCCACTTCGTGCCGACTTCGAAGGTCTTGGCCTTCTGCGGCAGGAAGTCGGTGCGCGCCGCGCTGTTGCCCGTGCCGGCGGCCGACAGCGAGAAGTTCGCGCCGCCCGGGGGCTGGGCCGAGGTGCCGTAGGCCGCATAGATGCTGCCGTTCTTCGCGGGCTTGTAGACCACGCCGATCTTGCCGGTGAACAGGTTGTCGGAGAGCTTGAGCGACGAGGGCACCAGCGTGCCGACCGGCAGGCCGGGGTTGGTCGTTGCGGTCGACAGCGTCGCGCTCTGGAACGAGGTGCTGTAGTGATCGAAGCGCAGGCCGCCGGTGATCTGCCATTGCTCGTTGAGCTTGATGGTGTCGAAGGCGTAGAGGCCGACCGTGTTGGTCACGCCCTTGCTGTCGGCGCCGCTGAGCATGCGGTTGTAGCCGTTCACGTACGGGTTCGGCGCGTACAGGTTGGCCACCGGCCAGGCGCCGTTCTGCACGACCTTGCCGTTGAACGTGGCGCCGGGGCTGAAGTAGCCCAGGCTCGACTGCTCTTCACGGATCAGCTCGACGCCGGCGCTGAGCGAGTGGCTCAGGCTGCCGGTGTTGAACTTGGCGGTCACGTTCGTCTGGTTGACGAAGATCGTGTTTTCCTGGTTCTTGTTGGTCGGCAGGTTGCGCGTGGTCGTCCAGGTCGACGGCAGGCCCGGGATCGGCGTGCTGAGGAACGCGGTGTTGCCCGAGGGCGGTGGGTTGCCGTTGGTGCCCAGGCCGCCGAGCATGAACGCCGTCAGCATGTAGTCCTGCTTCGTCTTGCCGTAGCGGGTGGTGTTGCGCAGCGTGACGTCGGGCGTGAAGTCGTGCTCCACGCGCGCGGTGAACATGTCGGCCGTCACCTTGTTGAAGTCGTAGGCGGTGCCGTAGAAATTCTTCGGATCGACCGGTGCCGCGTAGTTCAGGAAGCTGCGGCGACGCGCACCGAGGGCGACCGGATCGGGGTTCGAATAGCTGGGCAGGCCGATGGTCGGCACGCCGCCATCGGGCACGTTGTCCTGGTCGACGTGCAGGTAGTCGAAGTAAAAGCGCGTGGGCGAATTCAGGCCGAGCGCGATCGACGGTGCAATGGCGGTGCGCTTGTTCTTGACGAAGTCGCGGCCGGGCACGCCCGAGTCTTCCATCGCCGCATTCAGGCGGAAGGCGGCGCCGATGCCGTTGGCGCTGCTGAGCGACTTGTTCCAGTCGATGCTGCCGCGCTTGTAGTCGGCGCTGCCGAAACCGAGCGAGCCCAGGAAGCTGTCTTCGAGCTTCGGCTTCTTGGTAACGAGGTTGATGTAGCCGGTGGGCGAGGTGCGGCCCACGTCGGTGCCCGACGGGCCCTTCACGACTTCGACCTGCTCGATGTTGAACATGTCGCGCGAGACCGAGCCCAGGTCGCGGATGCCGTCCACGAAGATGCTGCTGGAGCTGTCGAAGCCGCGCATGAAGACGGCGTCGCCGGTGTTCGTGTTGCCGTTCTCGCCCAGGAAGAAGGTGCCGACGCCGGCGGTATTGCGCAGCGCTTCGGTGAGCGTGGTCGCACCTTGTTCGCGAATGATCTGTTCCTTGATCACCTGGATGGTCTGCGGCGTGTTCACCAGCGGGGCCGTGAACTTCGGGTTGGCCGAGGTGTCGGTCTTGTAGTCGGCAGCGCTCGAATCCTGCACGCGGACTTCAGGCAGTGCCCGCCCGGTCTGGGCAAAGGCGGCGGGGGCTGCGATGGCCAGCAGCGTGGCTGCGGCGGCACCCGAAAGGTGAGGAACGGCGCGTGCGACGGCGTGTTTGCGGCTCTTGATATAGGCCATGTTGTTTTCTCCAGAAAGGGCGGGCGGGCAGAGCTCGACTGGCTGGGTCCGGGCGACGCACTCTCGGGGAGAAAAAGGGCGGCAAGACTGGCTGGGTGAGCTGATCTGCGAAGGGTTTTTGCAAATCGATGCAAATGATATTGCTTCTCAATACCAAGGTGCTCAACTGGCCGCTTTTAACCAGAAAGTTTCGCTCGCTCCGTTGCAGGCGCGCAACTGACGAGGCCGCGCGGGCCGTTCAGTAGACGTCGCGGCGGTAGCGCCCGTCGGCCGACAGCTCGGCCCAGAGGTCGTCGCCGGCGATCTGGCGCAGCGCCGCGTCCACGCCCGATGCCATGCCCTGCAGGCTGCCGCAGACATAAACGGCGGCGCCGTCGCGCAGCCAGGCCTGCAGCGTGTCGGCCACCTGCAGCAGGCGGTGCTGCACGTAGAAGCGCTCGGCTTGGTCGCGCGAGAACACCATGTCGAGCCGCGCGAGCGTGCCGTCGGCCTGCCAGGCCTCGATTTCCTGGCGGCAGAGGAAGTCGTGCGCGGACTGGCGCTCGCCGAACACCAGCCAGTTGTCCTTGCGGCCGGCCGCGGCGCGCGCGCGCAGGTGGGCACGCAGGCCGGCCAGTCCGGTGCCGTTGCCGATCAGGATCAGCGGACGGTTCTCGTTGCCCTCCAGCCGGAAGCCGCGGTGCGGCCGCAGGCGCAGCGCGACGGAGTCGCCGACCGAAAGCGTCGAGGTGAGCAGGCCCGACGCGGCGCCCATCGAGCCGTCGGGATGCTGTTCCTGCCGCACGAGCAGCTGCAGTTCGCCGTCGGCGGGCAGGGAGGCGATCGAGTAGTCGCGCGGCCGCGCCGGGTCGCTTGCGATGGCGACCTGCACCAGGTCGCCCGATGCCCAGTGCGGCAGGGCGCCGGCTTGCGGCGTGAGTCCGAGATGGAAGACAGGTCCGCCCGTGCTGCCGGCGTTGAGCAGTTCGCGCCGCGTGAGCCGCCAGGGCGCGAAGCTTGCCGGGGCGTCGTCGCCGCCCTCTGGCGTGTCGCCCCAGCGGGCGTGCCAATCGGCGAGCGCGGCGGGATCGCTGTTGTCGACCTCGATGGGTTCGAAGTCGCGCACGGCGCCGGCCGTGTGAAGCCACGCGTCGAGCGCGCGGCCGAAGCCGCAGAAGTGGGCGTACTGGCGGTCGCCGAGCGCAAGCACGGCGTAGCGCAGCGATGGCAGTGCGAGCGGCGCGCCCATCACGCGTTCGGCGAACACGCTGGCGCCGTCGGGCGCATCGCCTTCACCGTAGGTGCTGGCCACGAAGAGGGCGCGGCGGGCCGAAGCCAGCGTGGCGCTGTCGAGGGCGTTGAGGGCCATCACGCGCACGGCCGTGCCCGCCGCGCGCAGCCGCCGCGCGGTCTGCCACGCGATGGTTTCCGCCTGGCCGGTCTGGCTGGCGAACAGCACGAGGGTGGGCGAGGCCTGCGCGCCGTCACCGGCCGACAGCGCCGCGGCTTCGCGGGAGGCCGTGGCGTGCAGCCGTCGCTGGCGTGCGTAGATGCCCAGGCACAGCGCGGCATAGGCCACGACCGTCGCGCTGGCCCCCAGCGCACGCCACAAGGTCTCGGTCATGCGCCCGCCTGCGCGAGCCACGCGCGCGTGGCTCGCTCGGAGAGCGACCCGTCGTCGGCGCGGGAGATGAACAGGGCCGCGATGTCGCGCTGCTGTGCGAAGGCCAGGCCCTCGTCGGGGCCGAGCACGGTCAGCACGGTGGCGAGTGCATCCGCCTGCATGCACTGCGGGTGCAGCACGGTGACGCTGGCCAGCGCATGCGCCACGGGCTCACCGTCGCGCGGATCGATGGTGTGGGACCAACTGCGGCCTTCGAGCGCGCGACGGTGCCAGCGGTCACCCGAGGTGGCCACGGCCATGTCGGCCAGGGCGATGCGTTGCGGGGTCGGCGTCTCGGTGTCGACCTGCACCTGCCACGGCACGCCGCCCGGCCGCCGGCCGATGCCGCGCAGCTCGCCGCCGATTTCGAACAGCAGGTCGGTGAGGCCGAGCGCGCGCAGCGCGTCGACGCCGTGGTCCACCGCGAAGCCCTTGGCGATGCCCGACAGGTCGAGCTGCACGCCGCCGGGTTGCAGCAGCGTGTGGTTGGCCTCATCGAAGGTCAGCCGTTGCCAGCCGACGTTCGAGTGGATCGCGGCCAGCGCGTCGGGCGAGGGCAGGGCGTTGTCCTGTGACGCTGCGGGGCCGAAGCCCCAGCGCGCCACCAGCGAACCCACCGTCGGATCGATCGCGCCGCCGCTGGCCTGCGCCCACGCGAGGGCGCACTGCATCACCTGTGTGAACTCCGCCGGCAGCGCATGGCGCGAACCGGCGGGTGCGGTGTTGAAGCGGCTGATGAGGGAGCCTGGCTCCCAGTGGCTCATTTGCGCGATCACACGCGCGAGCGCGGCCTCGACCGCCTCGCGCACTTGCGCGAGCGGCAGCATCCGCGGGTTGTCGAAGCGCAGCGACCAGGTCGTGCCCATCGTCTGCCCGCCGAGCTGCTGAAGGCTGGCGGGATCGGCGGGACGTGGAACGGCCGCGTTGGCGTAGCCGCCCGCGCGCCAGGTGCTGAAGGAAAGGCCCAAGGAAAAACGCAGGGTCAGGGCATCACTTCCAGGGTGGCCGCGTAGCTCAGGCGGCGTTCCTTGGCTTGCGGCACGGTGGTCTTGCTGTCCTTGGTGCTGGCGTCGAGCCAGTACATGCCGGCGGCTGGCCAGGTCACGCTGAACTGGCCCTTGTCGTCGGTCTTGAGCTTGAGCTCGTCGAGCTTGTCGCGGTACTGGGTGTTGCCGGCGGTCACGGTCACTTCAAGGTCCTTGGCGGGCTTGCCGTCCAGGTGCAGCGTGAAGGTGGCCTTCTCGCCCTTGGCCAGGTCGGTCGGGCTGCCGGCGGCGATCAGTTCCAGGTCCTGGCCGATGGGCTTGAGCGCCGAGGGCTTGCCGACGGTCACGAAGGTCTCGATGCGGCCGGCCGATTGGGTGATGGTCACTTCCTGCGCATCGGCCGGGATTTCCTTGGCGATGGTTTCGGCCGTGCCGCGGGCGCGCTTGTTCTGGCCCGTGGCCTTGTCCTTCCAGGCCGCGAACGCGCCGTTGTTGACCACCGCGATGCGGTAGGTGCCCGGCTGCGCGACGTTCACGTCGAACACGTTGCGCAGTTTGAGCTTGGCTTCGGATTCCGGCTTGACCGTGCTGCCGTCGGGGGCGGTGATCTGCAGGCCGTCCAGGCGCAGCGGCGCGTGGTTGGCAACGAACAGGTCGTTCGACACGGCAGCGTCGACGCTCACGGTGTCGGCCTTGGACAGCACGGTGGTCGAGGGCAGCAGCCAGGCGTTGTGCGCCTGGGTCACGGAAGCAACGGCGGACAGGGCGAGGGCGAGGCCGGCGGCGCGCAGGGTGAAGCGGGTCATGGTGGTCCTTGGAATGAGAGAGGGGGCGGATCGGTCGGAAGTCAGGGCTTGAGTTCGAGCTTGATTTCGCCGAGCTCTTCCTTGCCGGCAGCAACCGGTTGCGCGGCGGCGGTAGGCGGCCACTGGAACGGGATGGTCACGACCTCGCGGCCGCCGACTTCACGGGCGGCTTCCACCACCAGCTTGTAGGCGCCGGGGGCGAGCTTGGGCATCGCGCCCGAGCCTTCGGTGAAGCTCAGCTGGTGCTTGCCGGCGGGCTTGGAGGCGCCGGTCACGCCATCGACCGGCACCGCCAGTTCACGGCCGCCGCGGCGCCACCACTGACGCATGTCCTTGAGCCACTTGGTGCCTTCGCCTTCGGGGTTGTTGGTCTTGGTGCGCACGTCGTACCAGACGGCCAGCGTGCCGGCCATCGTGCTGTCGGCGCGTTCGATCCAGGTCGCCACGTAGGGGCGGTGGTACTCCGACACGTTGAGCCGGGGAATCTCGATGTTGACCGACAGGCCGGCAGCGATGGCCGGGGCCGCGAACAGCGCCGACATGGCGATCGGCGCGAGCGAGTAGCGAAGGTGCACGGGAAAACCTCTTTCTTCCTGAATCAGCAAAGACAACGCACCGGCCGATCCGTCGATCGGATCGGTCAGTGAATGAACAGCAACGCGAGCAGCACCGGCACCACCAGCCCCATGCCCACCATGGGCCAGGTGAAGGGGCGGTTGCCTGCGTGCATCTTGAGAATGAACAGCCCGGTGACCGAGAAGACCAGCGTGGCGGCCGCGAAGATGTCGATGAACCAACTCCAGGCCGTGCCGGTGTTGCGGCCCTTGTGCAGGTCGTTGAAGTAGGAGAGCCAGCCGCGGTCGGTGCGCTCGTATTCGACCTCGCCCTCGGGCAGGCTCAGGCGCAGCCAGGCGTCGCCGCCGGGGCGGGGGAGCGAGAGGTAGATTTCGTCGTCGGACCACTCGGCCTGGCGGCCGGCGGTGTCGATGTCCCATTGCTTGCGCAGCCAGGCTTGCAGTTCGGCGGGAAGCGGCGCCTTGCCCTGCTGGGCCTTGGCGGCCGGCAGCTGCTGTTCGAGGCGGGCGCGCAGCGCGTCGTCGACCGTGCCGTTGTGCGTGGTGACCACCGGCTTGGCCTCGATCTGCCCCGCGTGGTTGAGCGTGAAGCCCGTGACGCTGAACAGGATCATCCCGACGAGACAGATGGCGGAACTGACCCAATGCCACTCGTGGAGGGTCTTGAGCCAATAGGCACGGCGGCGGTTGTCGGAACGGGCGGGGGCAGTCATCGAAAGCGCGAATTGTAGTCGCGCGAATGAGAATGACTGCTATTCAGTGGCTATGAAGTTAAGTAAAGAGCAATAAAAAACGGGGCCGAAGCCCCGTTTGTTTGCAATGCCGTGGCAGCGTTGCGTTGTGCTTACTCGAGCTCGCCCACTTGCAACTGCAGGTAGTTCTGCAGGCCGACGCGGTCGATCAGGTCGATCTGCGTCTCGAGGAAGTCGATGTGCTCCTCGGTGTCGTCCAGGATCTCTTGCAGCAGGTCGCGCGAGACATAGTCGCGCACCGATTCGCAATGCGCGATGCCGTCCTTGATGGTCGCTTGCGCGCCGGTTTCGGCGCCGAGGTCGCAGCGCAGCAGCTCGGGCACGTCTTCGCCGATGTTCAGCTTGCCCAGGTCTTGCAGGTTGGGCAGGCCGTCGAGCATGAAGATGCGGTCCATGAGCTTGTCGGCGTGCTTCATCTCGCCGATGGATTCCTCGTATTCCTTCTTTGCCAGCTTGTCCAGGCCCCAGTGCTTGAGCATGCGGTAGTGGAGGAAGTACTGGTTGATGGCAGTCAGCTCGTTCTTGAGCTGCGCCTGCAGGTGTTCGATGACTTTGGGGTCGCCCTTCATGATTATTTTCCTTGTTCTGAAAGCGGTGATTGTCGGAGGGGCGAACACACGCTTGCAAGCAAACCCATGCTGCGCCGGTCTGCATGCGTGTGATGGTGATACACGTTCGTATTGACCTGGCGCAAGGCGACGCGCGAGGCGATGGCAAACATAGCGGGTTCCAATACTTTCAATAGTTGATATCTATCAAAAACGATATATTGGTAGTTATACTCATGGCTCACGCTTATTTTTCCAACCGCAGCATCCAAGGAATCACATGTCCCTGATCAACACCGCAGTCCAACCCTTCAAGACCCAGGCTTACCTCAACGGCAAGTTCATCGATGTGTCCGACGAGACGCTCAAGGGCAAGTGGTCTGTGCTGATCTTCATGCCGGCGGCCTTCACCTTCAACTGCCCGACCGAAGTCGAAGACGCGGCCGACCACTATCCCGAGTTCCAGAAGCTGGGTGCCGAGGTCTACATCGTGACCACCGACACGCACTTCTCGCACAAGGTCTGGCACGACACGTCGCCGGCCGTCGGCAAGGCCAAGTTCCCCCTGGTGGGCGACCCGACCCACACGCTGACCAACGCGTTCGGCGTGCACATCCCGGAAGAAGGCCTGGCACTGCGCGGCACCTTCGTGATCAACCCCGACGGCATCATCAAGACCGCCGAAGTGCACTCCAACGAAATCGCCCGCGACGTCAAGGAAACCCTGCGCAAGCTGAAGGCAGCGGTCTACACCGCCGAGCACCCGAACGAAGTCTGCCCGGCCAAGTGGAATGACGGCGACAAGACCATCGCTCCGTCGTTCGACCTCGTCGGCAAGATCTAAGCGCCCCGCGCAAAGCCCGGGTGCTCACGAGGCCCCGGGCTTTTTTGTCCCCAGTTGATAGTTTCCAGTTATCGAAAGAGAGTCCGCCATGCTTGACGCCAGCACCAAAGCCCAATTGAAGAGTTACCTCGAACGCGCCACGCAGCCGATCGAGATCGTTGCCTCGCTCGACGACAGCAAGGCTTCGGGCGAAATGCTGTCGCTGCTGAAGGACGTTGCCGAAGTCTCGCCGCTGGTCACGCTGACCGAAAGCCGCGACGACAGCCACCGCAAGCCCTCGTTCTCGGTCAACCGCCCGAGCGAAAACCACGGCCCGCGCTTTGCCGGCCTGCCGATGGGTCATGAATTCACGTCGCTGATCCTTGCGCTGTTGCAGATCGGCGGCTACCCCCCCAAGGTCGAGCAGGCTGTGCTCGACCAGATCAAGGCGCTCGACGGCGACTTCGAGTTCGAGATCTACGTCTCGCTCACCTGCCACAACTGCCCCGACGTGGTCCAGGCGTTGAACCTGATGGCCATCCAGAACCCGCGCATCCGCACCACGATGATCGAGGGCGGCACCTTCCAGGACGAAGTGAAGGAACGCCAGATCATGGCCGTGCCGACCGTGTTCCTGAACGGCACCGAGTTCGGCCAGGGCCGCATGAGCCTGGAAGAAATCCTTGCCAAGATCGACACCAGCGGCGTGGAGCGCGAAGCCGCCAAGATCGCCGCCAAGGACGCCTTCGACGTGCTGATCGTCGGCGGTGGCCCCGCCGGTGCCGCTGCCGCGGTGTACGCCGCACGCAAGGGCATCCGCACGGGTGTCGCCTCGGAGCGCTTCGGCGGCCAGGTGCTCGACACGCTCGGCATCGAGAACTTCATCTCGATCAAGGAAACCGAAGGACCGAAGTTCGCCCATGCCCTCGAAGAGCACGTGCGCGACTACGACGTCGACATCATGAACCTGCAGCGCGCCAAGGCACTGGTGCCGGGCAAGAACCTGATCGAGGTGCAGCTCGAAAGCGGCGCGTCGCTCAAGAGCAAGACCGTCATCATTTCGACCGGTGCCCGCTGGCGCAACATCAACGTGCCGGGTGAGCACGAGTTCAAGAACAAGGGCGTGGCCTACTGCCCGCACTGCGACGGCCCGCTGTTCAAGGGCAAGCGCGTGGCGGTGATCGGCGGCGGCAACTCGGGCGTCGAAGCGGCGATCGACCTGGCCGGTATCGTCGGCCACGTGACGCTGATCGAGTTCGACACGCAGCTGCGCGCCGACGCCGTGCTGCAGCGCAAGCTCAAGAGCCTGAAGAACGTCGACATCTTCACCAACGCGCAGACCACCGAGATCACCGGCGACCAGAAGGTCAACGGGCTGGTCTACAAGGACCGCGCATCGGGCGAGCTGAAGAAGGTCGAGCTCGAAGGCGTGTTCATCCAGATCGGCCTGGTGCCCAACACCGACTGGCTCAAGGGCACGGTCGAGCTGACGAAGCACGGCGAGATCGTTGTCGACGCGCGCGGCCAGACCTCGGTGCCCGGCGTGTTCGCGGCGGGTGACGTCACCACGGTGCCGTTCAAGCAGATCATCATCGCGGCCGGCGACGGCGCGAAGGCGGCGCTCGGTGCGTTCGACCACCTGATCCGCACGACGGCCCCTGCGTGAGTAAGTCTTAAGTGCCTGAAGTTGTGAAGATGAGAATTATTCTCATACAATAAAAACACGGGCACACCGCTGCCCCTCATTGCCAGCCAGGTCACTCGCGCAAGCCTTTGCGCCTCAAGGTCCAGCAAGCAGTTCTTCAACTGTTTTCTGGACCTTTTTCGTGGCCGCTCATTTCCCTCGACCGTCTTCCCACCGACCCGCGCTGCTGCCCTGGCTGATCGCTTCTGCCTTCGGCATGGCCGCCGCGCCTGCGTGGTCCCAGCAACTCGCGGCGCTCGGCGAAGTGGTGGTGAGCGGATCGCGCTCGGAGCAGGCCAGGGACGACCTGCCGCTGAGCATCGAGGTCATCAACCGCCAGGACATCGAGAGCAAGCAGATCCACGACATCCGCGATGCCGTGCGCGACCTGCCCAACGTGTCGGTCAAGCGTTCGCCGGCGCGCTTCGGGTTGGCGCAGGGCAACACCGGGCGCGACAGCAACGCGGGCTTCAACATCCGCGGCCTGGACGGCAACCGCGTGCTGCTGCTGACCGACGGCATCCGCACGCCGCGCAGCTACGTGTTCAGCGCCAATGCGTTCGGACGCGACTACTTCGACATCAGCCTCGTCGAGCGCATCGAGATCATCAAGGGCCCGGCCTCGGCGCTCTACGGTTCGGACGGCCTGGCCGGGCTGGTCAACTTCATCACCCGCGAGCCCTCGTCCTTCCTGCGCGAGGGCAAGACCTTCGGCGGCAGTGCGAACATCGGCTACAGCGGCGAAGACAACGGCGTGCGCGGCGGCGTCACGCTCGCGGGCAAGGCGAACGACGTGCTCGAGTGGCTCGTGTCCGCCAACCTGGGGCACGCCAGCGAACTCGAGAACCGGGGCTCGCTCAACGTGCCCAACCTCGACCGCACCACGCCCAATCCGCAGCGCGACCAGACCCGTTCGCTGCTGGCCAAGGCCATCCTCACGCCCAACTCCGACCAGCGCCACGCCTTCACCTTCGAGCACGTCGAGAAGAGCAGCCGCTACAACCTGCTGTCGGGCGTGGCCAAGCCGCCGTATGCGTCCACCTCGGTAATCGGCCTCAACGCCAAGACCGACCTCGACCGCGACCGCCTGACCTACGAAGGCCGGTTGCGCCTGAACAGCGTGGTGGCCGACAACCTGCTCGCTGTCGTGAGCTACCAGAAGGCCGGCTCGCGCGAGTACATCCACGAAGACCGCTTCACCGCGGCCGACCGCACGCGCGACGTCACCTACGACGAGAACACCTGGCAGTTCGGCCTGCAGGCCGACAAGACGATCCGCATGGGCAACTGGGCCCAGAAGATCACCTACGGCCTGGACTACACGCGCACGAACGTCGAGAACCTGCAGACCGGCCTCGTGCCGCCGGCCGGCGAGAGCTACCCGCTCAAGCGCTTCCCCGACACGCGCGAAACCTCGACCGCCTTCTATGTGCAGGACGAGTTCATTCACGACCGCTGGAGCATCACGCCCGGCATCCGCTTCGACCGCTTCTCGCTCGACGCGAAGCAGGCGGGCTTCAACGCGCAGGCCGTGTCGCTGTCGGGCTCGGCCGTGTCGCCCAAGCTGGGCGTGCTGTTCCGTGCCACGCCGCAGTTCAGCGTGTACGGCAACTACGCCTCGGGCTTCAAGGCGCCCAACGCGTTCCAGGTGAACAACTTCTTCGAGAACGTGATTTCGGGCTACAAGACGATCCCGAACCCGAACCTCAAGCCCGAGAAGAGCCAGAACATCGAGCTGGGCGTGCGCGGTCGCACCGGCCTCCTGAGCTTCGACGTGGCCGCCTTCACAGGCGACTACAAGGACCTCATCGAGAACGACAAGCTCGTGGGCGGGCGCGGCATTCCGCGCATCGACCCGCTGATTTACCAGACCGTCAATGTCGGGCGCGCGCGCATCAGCGGTTTCGAGATCAAGGGCGAGCTCGATTTCACCGAGAACGGCAACGGCTTCTCCGTGCCCTTCGCCTACGGCCGCACGCAGGGCCGCGACCGCACCAACAACCGGCCGCTCAACTCGATCGATCCGCAGAAGTTCAGCGCCGGAATCAAGTACCAGGCGTCGGCCTGGAGCGTGCGCCTCGATGCGGTTCATCATGGCGCCAAGGAGTGGGAAGACGTCGATCGCAGCGAAGTGACCACGGGCCTGCAGTTCCGCACGCCGGCGGCCACCACGCTGGACATCAGCGCGCAGTGGCGCATCCGCAAGGACCTGCGCCTGAACGCGTCGGTGACCAACCTCACCAACAAGCGCTACTGGATGTGGAGCGATGTGCGCGGCGTGACGACCACCTCGGCCATCCGCGACGCCTACACCCAGCCGGGCCGCAGCTTCAACGTCTCGCTCGTGGCGGACTTCTGAGCCGCACCGCCACTTCTCTCCAAACAAAGGACACCCGATGAATGCCGAAGACATCCGCACCCGTTTCGCCGAACTGCGTGCCAAGGGCATGCGCCACAAGGACGCCGCCGCGGCCATGGGCCTGAGCGAAGGCGCCGCCATTGCGGCGCACACCGGCGTGCACGACAAGGCACTGCGCGCCGCGCGGCTGAAGGGCCCGTGGGTCGAGTTGCTGCAGGCATTGGAGCTGTGCGGCCCCGTGCTGGCGCTCACGCGCAACGAGACCACGGTGCACGAGAAGACCGGCGTCTACGAGAAGGTGTCCGGCAGCGACGCGATGGGGCTCGCGCTGGGCGAGGTCATCGACCTGCGCCTGTTCTTCAGCCGCTGGCATGCAGGGTTCGCGGTCAGCGAGGCGGCGGCCAATGCCGGCGTGCCGCCGTCGCTGAGCCTGCAGTTCTTCAGCCCGCAGGGCGTGGCGGTGCACAAGATCTTCGTGCGCGACGCGACCGATCGCGATGCCTTCCAGTCGATCATCGACACCTACACCGCCGCGCCCGACGAACCCGTGCAGTTCGCGCCCGCCGAGAAGAAGGCGGCGCCGCGCGACGACAGCGCCATCGATGCGGTCGCGCTGGCCGACGCCTGGCGCGGCATGCAGGACACGCATGAATTCTTCGGCCTGCTGAACAAGTTCGACGTGGAGCGCCAGCAGAGCTTTCGCCTCACCGAAGGCGAGTTCACGCAGCGGGCCGAAACGGGCGCGGTGCGCGAGCTGCTGCTCGAGGCTTCGTTCGACGGCACGCCGATCATGGTGTTCGTCGGCAGCCCGGGCTGCATCCAGATCCACTCGGGGCCGGTCGTGCGCATCGAGCCGATGGAGATGCACGGCATGCGGTGGCTCAACGTGCTCGACCCCGGCTTCAACCTGCACCTGCGCGAAGACCGCATCGCGAGCGTGTGGATCGTCCAGAAGCCGACCAGCGACGGCATCGTGACCTCGGTGGAGGCTTTCGATGGCGAGGGCGAGCTGATGGCGATGTTCTTCGGTGCGCGCAAGCCCGGCGTGCCCGAGCGCGCGGAGTGGCGCCAGATCGTGGCCAAGCTCTCGCGCCTGGCCACTTCTGAGGTGCAAGCGCGATGAGCGTCGAGACCGTTCCGGGCGTGGTCGAGATCAAGGCCTTCGTGCCGGCGAAGGACTTCGCGCTCTCCATTGCCTTCTACCAGGACCTGGGCTTCACGCTGGCCTCGAACGAGGACGGCATTGCTTACTTCTTCTGTGGCGAGAGCAGCCTCCTGCTGCAGGACTTCTACGCCCAGACCCATGCAGAGAATTTCATGATGCATCTGCTGGTCGATGACGCGCTGGCCTGGTGGGCGCGCGTACAGGCGCAGCGGCTGACCGAACGCTACGCCGTACAGACCACGCCACCCGCCGAACGCCCCTGGGGCATGGTCGATTTCACATTGACCGACCCGACCGGCGTGCTCTGGCGCATCGCACACAACATTCCCCGGCGCGGCTGACGCGCGTCCTCCTTTCGCTGTCCGTGACCCCATGACTGAACCGCGCGATTCCTCTTTCCTTTCTTCTTCCGTGCCGCGTCGTCGTGATGCGCTGCGCCTGCTTTCTGCTGCAGCGCTCGGTGCGAGCGCATGGCCCGCGTTCGCACAAGACGGCAAGCGCCTACCGCGGCTGGTCACGGTCAGTGGCGCGATCACCGAGGTGGTCTATGCGCTCGGCGCCGAAGGCCAGCTGGTCGGGACCGACACGACCAGCCTGTTTCCCGCTGCGGCGCGTGCCACGCCCAAGGTGGGCTACATGCGTCAGCTGTCGGCCGAAGGGCTGCTCTCGCTGAAGCCCGACGCGATCATCGCGACCAACGAGTCGGGCCCGACCGTGGTGCTCGACCAGATTCGCACGGCCGGCGTCAAGGTCGAGATCATCGAGGCCGATCACACCTGGGCCGAAGTGCAGCGCAAGGTGCAGGCCGTGGGTCGCGCTGCCGCCAAGGAAGCACAGGCGCGTGAGTTGCAAGGCCGGCTCGATGCCGAATGGGCACAGGTGCTGCAGCGCATCGGCGGCGCAAAGGGCCGCAAGCCGAAGGTGCTGTTCGTGCTGTCGCACAGTGCGAGCCCGCAGGTGTCCGGCGAGAAGACCGCGGCGCACGCGGTGATCGGCTTCGCGGGCGGCGTGAATGCGCTGGGCGGCTTCCACGGCTACCGGCCGATGACGGCCGAGGCCATGGCCAGCGCGGCGCCCGACATCATCCTCACGAGCACGCAGAGCATCGAGGCGCACGGCGGCGTCGAGCGGTTCTGGCAGCGGCCCGAGCTGGCGCTCACGCCGGCGTACAAGAAGCGAGCGCTCATCACGCAGGACGCCTTGCTGCTGCTGGGCTTCGGCCCGCGCCTGCCGGCCGCCATCGGCGAACTGCACGACAAGTTCCGGGCCGCGCTCGCATGAGCCAGCGCTTGGGGGCGCGTGCCGTGCTGGGCGGCAGCGCGGTGCTGCTCGCCGCAGCCTTCGCGGTGGGCGCCGTGTCGGGCGCCTACGCCATCAGTCTTTCGCAGCTGTGGAACGTGCTGACCTCGCTGGGGCAGGGCACAAGCAGCCAGTCGCCCGAGCACCTCGTGTTCCTCAACATCCGCTTGCCACGCCTCGTCCTCGGTGTGGCGGCGGGCGCGGGGCTCGGCATGGCGGGCACGCTGATGCAGGGGCTGTTCCGCAATCCGCTGGCTGACCCGGGGCTGATCGGCATCAGCAGCGGCGCGGCGCTGGCGGCCGGCATCACCATCGTGCTGGGCGCCTCGTTCTGGCCGATGCTGCCGCGCACGCTCGGCAGCTGGACGCTGGTGCTCATGGCTTTCGGCGGTGGCTTCGTCGTGACCTTGCTGATCTACGGTCTGTCGCGCAGCGAAGGCGGCACGCGCATGGCGCTGATGCTGCTGGCGGGCATCGCGATCAACGCGCTGGCCGGCGCCGGCCTCGGCCTCTTGAGCGTGATGGCGACCGACGAGCAACTGCGCAGCCTGCAGTTCTGGCTGCTGGGCAGCCTGGGCGGCGCGCGCTGGAGCGCGGTCATCCTGGTGGGCGTGGCGGTGTTGCTCTCGTGCTGGGCCGCAGCATCGCTCGCTTCGCCCTTGAACGCCATCGCGCTCGGCGAGGCGCAGGCGGCGCTGTTGGGTGTGGACGTGGAACGCACCAAGCGGCGCGCCGTGGTCATCACGGCGGTGGCGGTGGGTGCGGTGACGGCCACGACCGGGATCATCGGTTTCATCGGCCTGATCGCGCCGCACTGGGTGCGCATGGTGGCCGGGCCTGATCACCGCATCGTGCTGCCGGCCTCGGCGCTGCTGGGCGCGGCGCTGGTGCTCGCGGCCGACACGGTGGCGCGCACGGTGATGGCGCCGGCCGAACTGCCGCTGGGCGTGCTCACGGCTTTCATCGGCGTGCCGATGTTCCTTCTGATGCTGCGGCATTTCAGGGGGCGCGTATGACGGCGGCGGGACACGGGGCGCTGGCGTGTGCCAGTGTCGAGGTGCGCATCGGCGCCAAGACGTTGCTGGCGAATGCATCGGTCGAACTGGCGCCGGGCCGCGTGACCGCGATCCTCGGCCCGAACGGCGCGGGCAAGTCGACGCTGCTGTCGGTGCTGGCCGGCCAGCGCGAGCCGACGCAGGGCAGGGCGATGCTCGACGGCCGGCCACTGTCAGACCACGGCATGCCCGTGCTGGCATTGCGCCGGGCCCTGATGCCGCAGGAAAGCGCGGTCGCCTTCGACTTCACGGCGCAGGACATCGTCGCGCTCGGCCGCTACCCGCACCGCCGCGCGCCGACCCGCGACGAGGACGCGATCATGGCCGAGGCGATGGCGCTGACCGACGTCACGGCGCTGGCGCCACGCATCCTCAACACGCTGTCGGGCGGCGAGAAGGCGCGGGTCCACCTGGCGCGGGCGCTGGCCCAGCTCTGGCATCCGCGCCCCGATGGCGCGAGCCGCTGGCTGCTGCTCGACGAGCCGACCGCCGCGCTCGACCTCGCGCACCAGCATTCGGCGATGCGCCTGCTGCGCGCCTGGGCGGCGCGGGGCGTGGGCGTGGTGGCCGTGCTGCACGACCTGAATCTGGCGCGGCGCTATGCCGATGAGGTCGTGGTGCTGGGGGCGCCCGGCGGCCTGCGCCAGGGGGCGACCGCCGAGGTGCTACGGCCCGCGCTGATCGAGGCCGTCTGGCGCATGCCCTGCCAGCCGGTGACCGGCGCGGACGGCGTCACGCAGTATCTGTTCGGATAGTCCGTCGGGCGGGCGGTGCTTGCTACTGAAAAGCTAGCAGATCAGTAGACCAACCGCTCCGGCCGCAGCTCCTGCAGGATCGTCGTCGCGATTTCCTCGATCGACTTGGTGGTCGTCGAGAGCCAGCGGATGCCGGCGCGCCGCATCATGGCCTCGGCCTCGCTGATTTCGTGGCGGCAGTTCTCCAGGCTGGCGTAGCGTGAGTTGGGCCGGCGTTCGTTGCGGATCTCGCTCAGCCGCTCGGGCTGGATCGTCAGGCCGAAGATCTTCTTGCGGTGCGGGCTCAGCGCCGGCGGGAGCTGGCGGCGGTCGAAATCTTCGGGAATCAGCGGGTAATTGGCCGCCTTCAGGCCGTGCTGCATCGCCAGGTAGAGCGAAGTGGGCGTCTTGCCGCTGCGGCTCACGCCGACCAGGATCACATCGGCGCCTTCCAGGTCGCGGTGGCTCTGGCCGTCGTCGTGCTGCAGGCTGAAGTCGATGGCCGCGATGCGGTCGTTGTAGGCCTTGCTCTTGCTGACGTCGCTGAAGCGGCCGATGCGGTGGTTCGACTTCATGGCCAACTCGATTTCGAGCGGCCGCACGAAGGTGCCGAACATGTCCAGCAGCATGCCCTTGCAGCCGGTTTCGATCACGCCCAGCACGTCCATGTTGGCCAGCGTGGTGAAGACGATGGGCCGAACGCCCTCGACTTCAGCCGTGTGGTTGATCTGCCGGACCGCCTGGTGCGCCTTGTCGACAGTGTCGGTGAATGGCAGCCGCACGTGGCGCGGCTTCATCTCGAACTGGGCCAGAACGGCATTGCCGAAGGTTTCGGCGGTGATGCCGGTGCCGTCGGAGACGAAGAAAACGGTGCGTGTATGCATGGTGTTGCTTTTGCGGCGGAGTCCTGCGGCGCGCGCGACCTGCCACGCCTACAATCCGGGCCATTATCGGGAATCCGCTTTCCCAACCCCCTCGAATTCTTTCCATGCACACCGCGACCGCACCCAAAGCAACGACAACGATCGTGCTGCGCCGTCTGCATGCAGCGCCGGTTTCAACTTCTGGAGCTTCCCCATGTCTGCACTTTTCGAGGCGACCGCACTGGTCGTGCCATTTGAAAACCTGAGGATGACCGACGTCGAGTCGGTTGGCGGCAAGAACGCCAGCCTCGGCGAAATGATCTCGCAGCTGCCACAGGGCGTGCGCGTGCCGACCGGTTTTGCGACCACGGCCCACGCGTTCCGCCAATTCCTGGCGCACGACGGCTTGGCCGACAAGATCAGCAAGCGCCTGGCTGCGCTGGACACCGAAGACGTGCGCGCCCTGGCCGCGGCCGGCGCCGAAATCCGTGCCATGGTCGAGGCCCAGCCGTTCCCGGCCGACCTGCAAAAAGCCATCGGCGAGGCCTTTGCCACGCTGAGCGCCGGCAACCCCGCCGCATCGTTCGCCGTGCGCTCCTCGGCCACCGCCGAAGACCTGCCCGACGCTTCGTTCGCCGGTCAGCAGGAAACCTTCCTGAACGTGGTCGGCATCGACGACGTGCTGCACAAGATGAAGGAGGTGTTCGCCTCCCTGTACAACGACCGCGCCATCAGCTACCGCGTGCACAAGGGCTTCGAGCACGACGTGGTCGCGCTGTCGGCCGGCGTGCAGCGCATGGTGCGCTCCGACCTCGGCGCCGCCGGCGTGATGTTCACCATCGACACCGAGTCGGGCTTCGACCAGGTCGTGTTCATCACTTCGAGCTATGGCCTGGGCGAGACGGTGGTGCAGGGCTCGGTGAATCCCGACGAGTTCTACGTCCACAAGCCGACCCTCAAGGCCGGCAAGAAGGCCGTGATCCGCCGCAACCTCGGCTCCAAGCTGATCCAGATGGAGTTCGCCACGCCCGAAGAGAAGAAGGCGAGCGGCAAGCTGGTCAAGACCACCGACGTCAAGGCCGAGCAGCGCAACCGCTACTCGCTGAGCGACGCCGACGTCGAGCAACTGGCCCGCTACGCGCTGGTGATCGAAGAACATTACGGCCGCCCGATGGACATCGAGTGGGGCAAGGACGGCACCGACGGCCACCTCTACATCCTGCAGGCGCGTCCCGAAACGGTGAAGAGCCAGCAGCAGGGCAAGGCCGAGCAGCGCTACAAGCTGCTGGGCAAGGGCGCCGTGCTGGCCGAAGGCCGTGCCATCGGCCAGAAGATCGGCACCGGTGCCGTGCGCATCGTGCACAACATCAGCGAAATGGACCAGGTGCAGGCCGGCGACGTGCTCGTCACCGACATGACCGACCCCAACTGGGAACCGGTGATGAAGCGCGCCGCCGCCATCGTCACCAACCGTGGCGGTCGCACCTGCCACGCGGCCATCATCGCGCGCGAACTCGGCATTCCGGCCGTGGTCGGCTGCGGCGACGCCACCGACCTGCTGAAGGACGGCACGCTCGTCACCGTGAGCTGCGCCGAGGGCGACACCGGCTTCATCTACGACGGCCTGCTCGAGACCGAAGTGACCGAGGTGCAGCGCGGCGTGATGCCCGAGATCGATCTGAAGATCATGATGAACGTGGGCAACCCCCAGCTCGCCTTCGACTTCGCGCAGCTGCCGAACCACGGCGTGGGCCTGGCCCGCCTCGAGTTCATCATCAACAACAACATCGGCGTGCACCCGAAGGCGATCCTCGACTACCCGAACGTCGACAACGACCTGAAGAAGGCCGTCGAGTCGGTGGCCCGTGGCCATGCCTCGCCGCGCGCGTTCTATGTCGACAAGGTGACCGAGGGCGTGGCGACCATCGCCGCTGCGTTCTGGCCCAAGCCCGTCATCGTGCGTCTCTCGGACTTCAAGTCGAACGAGTACCGCAAGCTGATCGGCGGCAGCCGCTACGAGCCCGAAGAAGAAAACCCGATGCTGGGCTTCCGCGGTGCGGCGCGTTACCTGAGCGCCGACTTCGGCGAGGCCTTTGCCATGGAATGCGAGGCGCTCAAGCGCGTGCGCAACGACATGGGCCTGACCAACGTGCAGATCATGGTGCCCTTCGTGCGCACGCTGGGCCAGGCCGAGCGCGTGACCACGCTGCTGGGCGAGCATGGCCTCAAGCGCGGCGAGAACGCGCTCAAGCTGATCATGATGTGCGAGGTGCCGAGCAATGCCGTGCTGCCGGAAGAGTTCCTGAAGTTCTTCGACGGCTTCTCGATCGGTTCGAACGACCTGACCCAGCTCACGCTGGGCCTGGACCGCGACTCCGGCCTGGAGCTGCTGGCGGCCGACTTCGACGAGCGCGACCCGGCCATCAAGGCGCTGCTGAGCCGCGTCATCAAGGCCTGCAAGGCCGAAGGCAAGTACGTCGGCATCTGCGGCCAGGGCCCCAGCGACCACCCGGACTTCGCGCTGTGGCTGGCGGAGCAGGGCATCGAGTCGATCTCGCTGAACCCGGACAGCGTGATTGACACCTGGCAGCAGCTCGCCCAGAGAGGCTGAGTCCGCGCGCGGCGGGCATGCACCGCCGTGTGACGCAACGCGGCGAATGGCGGAAATCCCCATGGGGGATTCCCCCCGTGCCTGCCCGTGCAAATGAAACAAAGTGCGTTTCCGGTGTCAGACTCGTGACATTCGCAGGCGGCGCAATCCGGCTGCCTGCCTGAGGTGATGCGGGCCCGTCAGGGCCCGTGTCAGCACTTCGCCGGAGACCCCCATGATTCTTGTCAAGACGGAAGCCGGACAGCAGGTCCTCAAGGACCGCTCGGTGCCGTTGACGCCGCGCCAGCGCTCGGCCTTCATCCAGTTCGACGGCAAGCGCTCGATCGACGACGTGCTGGCCTCGGGCTTGGGCATCGGGCGCGAGGAGGTCGATCAGATGGTTGCGCTGGGCCTGCTAGCGCCTCTGGCCGGCCAGCCGCCAGCCGCGGCGCCTGCAGTTTCGGCGGCCCCGCCGCCGGCTGCGTCTTCCGGTCGCAGCCGCCAGCAGCGCTACAAGGACGCATACCCCATCGCCACCCAGCTGACCGGCAGCCTGGGCCTGATGGGCTTCCGGCTCAACCTTCAGGTCGAAGGCACGACCAGCTACGAAGACCTCCTGGCACTGGCACCCAAGATCCGCGCCGCCGTTGGCGCGGAGAAGGCCGCCGCCCTCGACAAGGCCCTCAACGACTGAGGTGCCTTGCCGGATCGCGCAACACAGGGCTATAATCGCCGGCTTTGCCTTGCCATACCGCGCCCGACGCTGCGGGTGGCTTTTCCTCTTCCACGGAAGAATCCACAAGGAGTGCCATGCGTCACTACGAAATCATCTTGCTCATCCACCCGGATCAGAGCGAACAAGTTCCGGCCATGCTGGAGCGTTACAAGGGCCTGATCACGGCCGGCGGCGGCAAGGTCCACCGCGTTGAAGACTGGGGCCGCCGTCAGCTGGCTTACCAGATCAACAAGCTCAACAAGGCCCACTACCTGTGCGTCAACATCGAAGCTGAACAAGCCGTGATGGGTGAACTGGAACACGCGTTCAAGTTCAACGATGCCGTGCTGCGTCACCTGACCGTTCAGAAGAAGAAGGCCGACACCGGTCCTTCGTCGATGATGAAGACGGTCGAGCGCGAAGAGGCCCGCAAGGCCCAGCAGGCCGAATACGCCGCCAACAACAACTGATGGCGTGACGGCTGCCGCTGCGGCGACCGGGGTCAACCAGCTTCTGCTGACCGCCTCTGTCGCCGAACTCGGAACCCTGCGATACACGCCAGCCGGCCTGCCCGCCCTCGATCTGAAGCTCGACCATGAGTCGACGCTCCAAGAGGCGGGGAGGCCCCGGCAGGTGAAGACGGCCCTCAAGGCTGTTGCGTTCGGCGCCATCGCCGAGCGGCTCGCAGCGCAGTCGATGGGAAGTCTCTGGCGATTCCAGGGGTTTCTCGCGACACCGGGCAACGGCAAGCATCCGGTCCTGCACATCCAGGATTTTCAGCAAGATTAATTTTCGACAAGAGGTCCCCCAATGGCCACGTTCAAGAAATTCAACAAAGACAAGCGCCCGAAGCGCAACACCCAGTCGCTGCTGTTCAAGCGCAAGCGCTTCTGCCGTTTCACCGTCGCTGGCGTCGAAGAAATCGACTACAAGGACATCGACACGCTGCGTGACTTCATCAGCGAAAACGGCAAGATCATCCCCGCACGCCTGACCGGCACGCGCGCGATCTACCAGCGTCAGCTGAACACCGCCATCAAGCGCGCGCGCTTCCTGGCCATGGTGCCGTACAGCGACCAGCACCGCGTCTAAGAAGGAGCACACACCATGCAAATCATTCTTCTGGACAAGGTTCTGAACGTCGGCGGCCTGGGCGACATCGTCAAGGTCAAGGACGGCTACGCACGCAACTTCCTGATCCCCTCGGGCCGCGCCCGCCGCGCCACCGCTGCCAACAAGGCCGAATTCGAAGCCAAGCGCGTCGAACTCGAAAAGGCTGCGGCCGCCAAGCTGGCCGAGTCGCAAGCCCAGGGCGAAAAGCTCGCCGGCTCGACCGTCAAGCTGACCCAAAAGGCTGGCGTGGATGGCCGTCTGTTCGGTTCGGTCACCAACGGCGACATCGCCGAAGAGCTGAACAAGCAGGGCTACAAGGTTGCCAAGTCGCAAGTGCGTCTGCCCAATGGCCCGATCAAGGTCGTCGGCGACAACACCGTGAGCGTCTCGCTGCACACCGACGTGGTCGTCGAGATCACCGTCACGGTCTACGGCGAAACCGCCTGATCGTTCGCAGCGCCCGGTGCGCTGACGCAAGAAAGCCGCCTTCGGGCGGCTTTTTCTTTTCTGCGCGCGAGTTGTCCACCTCGCCGCACCGGAAGTTCACTGTTTATTAACAACCTTGTCCACACACGCCGCGCCCTGCGCGGCTTAGCATGCAGGGTTGCAAGGGAAGTCCATGTCCGCCGTTTTCTCCTATGCCGACAATGATTCGTCGGCCGACCGCCAGATCGCGCAATTGCGCATTCCGCCTCATTCCATCGAGGCCGAATCCAGCGTGCTGGGGGGCTTGCTGCTGGACAACGGCGCCTGGGACCGCATGGGCGACCTGCTGGTCGACGGCGACTTCTACCGCCACGAGCACAAGCTGATCTACGCGGCCATCGGCGGGCTGATCAATGCCAGCAAGCCGGCCGACGTGATCACGGTCTTCGAGCAGCTGCAGAACCTCGGCAAGGCCGACGACATCGGCGGGCTGGTCTACCTGAACTCGCTCGCGCAGTACGTGCCGAGCGCGAGCAACATCCGACGCTACGCCGAGATCGTGCGCGAGCGCTCCATCCTGCGCAAGCTCGTGACCGCCGCCGACGAGATCGCGACCAACGCCTTCAATCCGCAGGGCAAGCCGGTCGACAAGATCCTGGACGAAGCCGAGCAGAAGATCTTCAACATCGGCGAAGAAGGCACGCGGATGAAGCAGGGTTTCCAGAGCATGGATTCCCTGGTGGTCGAGTTGCTCGACCGCGTGACCGAGATGGCCGAGAACCCGAACGACATCACGGGCGTGCGCACGGGCTTCAACGACTTCGACAAAATGACCTCGGGCCTGCAGCCGGGCGACATGATCGTGCTGGCCGCGCGTCCCTCGATGGGCAAGACCTCGCTGGCGATCAACATCGCCGAGCACGTGGCGCTCGAAGAGGGGCTGCCGGTGGCGGTGTTCTCGATGGAAATGGGCGCCGCCCAGCTGGCGGTGCGTATCGTGGGTTCCATCGGCCGCATCGACCAGGGCCACCTGCGCACCGGCAAGCTCAGCGACGAGGAGTGGCCGCGCCTGACCGAGGCCATCGAGAAGCTGCGCACGGTGTCGCTGCACATCGACGAGACGCCGGGCCTTTCGTCCAGCGAACTGCGCGCCAATGCGCGCCGGCTCGCGCGCCAGTACGGGCGCCTCGGCCTGATCGTGGTCGACTACCTGCAGCTCATGTCCACCAGCAGCTCGGGCGACGAGAACCGCGCCACGGCCGTGGGTGAAATCTCGCGCGGCCTGAAGATGCTGGCCAAGGAACTGAAGTGCCCGGTGATCGCGCTGTCGCAGCTCAGCCGCGGCGTGGAAGCGCGTACCGACAAGCGCCCCATGATGAGCGACTTGCGCGAATCCGGCGCCATCGAGCAGGACGCGGACATCATCATGTTCATCTACCGCGACGACTACTACAACAAGGAGTCGAAGGAACCGGGCGTGGCCGAGGTGATCATCAGCAAGCACCGGAACGGCCCGACCGGCACGGTGAAGCTGGCCTTCCTGAAGCCGATCACCAAGTTCGAGAACCTGGTGGGCTACAGCAACAACGACGAGTACTGACCGGCTCGCACGCCAGGTCGTCAGCTGGCTTCGCTGTCGGGCCCGGGTGTCGAGGCCGGCGGCTTCTGCGCCCACTCCTTGTGCCGCGCCGCCTCGGCCTTCACCTGCCGCAGCAGGTCGGCCAGTGTCTTGCCGGGTTCGTCCTGGAAGCGCGTGTCGAGCACCTCCACGGCCTCCATGCGGTCGACCCGGAAGCCGCGGAAATCGTTGCGCAGCTCGCACCACGTCGAGAGCGTCCAGACCTTGCCCCAATAGAAGCAGCCCAGCGGTCGCACCGTGCGCTCGCTGGCATCGCCCGAGACGTCGCGGTAGTGCAGCTGCAGTTTCTGGTGGGCCTGCACGGCCTCGCGCAGTGTCTGCAGCCGGGTGCGCAGGGCGTCGTCGAGGCCGAGCGCGGGCGCATACAGCGCCAGCGCCTCGGCCGAGACGCGCGCCGCTGGCGGCAGTACCGACAGGATCTTTCCAAGGCCCGTCTCGATGTTGCGCGCCATGGCTGGGTCGACCCAGCTCTGGGTCATGCGCGCGGCGGCCACGAGCGCCGACGCTTCGTCTTGCGTGAACATCAGCGGCGGCAGCTCGAAGCCCGCGCCGAGGCGGTAGCCGACGCCGGCCTCGCCCTCGATCGGCACGCCCTGGTGCTGCAGGTCGGCCACGTCGCGATACACCGTGCGCTCGGACACCTCCAGGCGCTGCGCCAGAAAGGCGGCCGTGGTGAGCCGGCGGCCGCGGATGAGCTGCACGAGCTGGAAGAGGCGGTCGGCGCGTCGCATCAACGCGTTCCGACGAGCTTCCTGGCGAAGTCCTCGACAAAGTAGCGCTTGCCGCGCTGGACCACCGTGTGGCCTTCGGCCTCGAGGCGCGACATCTGGGCCTCGATGCCACCCGGGTACTTCGGGTTGAGCTCGCCGCCGATCTTGAGCGTGCGCCAGTACGGCGTGCCTGGCGTGCGACCGGCGCCCGTCATCATGGCTTCCTCGGTGGCGTGGGCCACCATGTGGGCGAAGATGGCCGTGGTCACGGTGCAGCCGATGGTGGTCTGGTGGCGTGCCGCGATGTCTTCGCCGATACCGAGCACGGTCGCGAGCCGACCTTCGGGCACGCCGCGCATGGCTTCCTCGACTTCGGCCGGCGAGGGCGTGGCGATGGTGCCCTCGCCGTGCCGCGCGCGCATGGCCGGGGGAATGGCCTTCACGTTCGGCAGGTTCGGGTAGCCGGCCAGCCTGTCGCGCCAGCCCTTGCGTGTGCTCATGAGACTCCGATGTGGATCGCCACTGCGTCCGGCCCCTCGTAGGCTTCGAAATCGCTGCGGTAGCGGCGAACGATTTCCGGGTGCGCCTCGAAATACTGCCAGATGCGCTGCCAGGTGGCGATCACCATCTGCGGCATCTCGCCGCGGCCGCTGAACACGAGGTAGTCGCCGGCTTCGATGGCGACGCTGTTGGTGCCATCCGAGACGGCCACGCCGGCCGTCATGTCGAAGGCGCCGTGCGCGTCCGATTCGTAGGCGGAGTAGACGCTGAAGATGCGCGTGTCGCTGGTGCGGTGCGGCGTCGACTCGTAGGTCTGTTCGCCGAAGAAGCGGTTCCACAGCGCGCCGATGCGTGCGGTGGCGGGGTCGACCTCTTCGCGGTTGGTGGTGCGTACCGTGAGGCCGGCGACGCGGAAGGCGTCGTGGTGTTGGCGGATGGGGTCCATGCGTTTTTTCTCCGGAAGTGGCGGATGAGGAGGGCGAAGGCGCTCAAAACAGGAGCGCCTTCGGTTCAGCCTTCATCGTCTGCGCGATCAGTTTCATGTCGATGTCGGTGATGTCGAACAGGCCGAAGCGGAACTTGTAGCCCCATTGCTTCGGGGTTTCGATGAAGGCCAGGCGTTCGATCAGCGGGGCGATGGGCGCCTCGTGCGCGGCGACATAGGCCACGTCGCGGCGCCACGGGACGAAGCCGTTGCCCATGTCGAACTCGTACGGATCGCCCGGCTGCACGATGCCCAGCGCCACGAAGCTTTGCAGCTTGTCCGTGCCGCCGAACACCGTGGCCGGTGCGTAGTAGGCCACGCGATCGCCCGCCGCCACACGCTTGAGCGGCGCGAGCTTGCCGTGGCCCACCTGCATGAACCCGAGCGGCCGGTGGTCCCGGCCGCGCCGGGCGTGCTCGGCGCTGGCGACCGCAATCCAGTTGCGTTGTGCCATGGTGTCTCAGGCCGGGGCGTGCAGGCCGACTTCGTTGCCTTCGGTGTCGCGCAGGTGGGCGATGAAGCCCATGCCCGGCGGCAGCGCCGACTTGGGCGCCACGATCTGCCCGCCGGCTGCTTCGACGCGCGAGAGCACGGCATCGATGCTCGGCATGCAGTCGAGGTAGACGCGGATGCCGCTGCCGGCCTGCGCGCTGGTGTTGGCGCCGGGCTTCAGCGCACCGCCGGTGGCGGGGTCGTCGTAGGGAAACACGGCCAGCGGGTTGCCGCCGAAGTCTTCGCGGCGCAGCTTGCGCGCGAGCACGGTTTCGTAGAAGGCCTGGGCGCGGTCCAGGTTGGCGACCGGAATCTCGAACCAGGTGATGGCATGGGTGGTCATGAAGAGCTCTCTTTCGTTCGTTGCGTTGGAAGGAGCCTGGATGGTGCGAGCCGCCTCCTGACAACGTCTTGTCAGTAGCCTGTCATGGCGGGCGAAAAAAAGCCCGCGATGCTCCCGGAGCATGCGCGGGCTTGTGTCGGCCGGTGCCGATGAATCTAGAGCACGTCGCTTGCGAAGTCGGCCAGGCGCGAGCGTTCGCCGCGCGCCAGCGTGATGTGCCCGCCATGCGGCCAGCCCTTGAACTTGTCAACCGCGAAGGTGAGGCCCGACGAGCCTTCGGTGAGGTAGGGCGTGTCGATCTGCGCGAGGTTGCCCATGCAGATGATCTTCGTGCCGGGGCCGGCGCGGGTGATCAGCGTCTTCATCTGCTTGGGCGTGAGGTTCTGCGCCTCGTCGATGATCACGTACTTGTTCAGGAAGGTCCGGCCGCGCATGAAGTTCATGCTCTTGACCTTGATGCGGCTGCGGATCAGCTCGTTGGTGGCCGCGCGGCCCCACTCGCCGGCGCCGCCGCCGTCGCCCTTGGCCAGGAACTCGAGGTTGTCGTCGAGCGCGCCCATCCAGGGGCCCATCTTTTCTTCCTCGGTGCCGGGCAGGAAGCCGATGTCTTCACCGACGCTCACTGTGGCGCGGGTCATGATGATCTCGGTGTAGCGGCGGTCGTCGAGCACCTGCGTGAGGCCGGAGGCCAGTGCCATCAGGGTCTTGCCGGTGCCGGCGGTGCCGGTCAGCGTGACGAAGTCGATCTCGGGGTCCATCAGCAGGTTCATCGCGAAGTTCTGCTCGCGGTTGCGCGTGTTCACGCCCCACACCGCGTTCTTGCCCGAGCTGTAGTCCTTGAGCGTCTTGAGCACCGCGGTCTTGTCGCGGATTTCGGTGACGCGCGCGTACATGCTCGGTTCGCCGGGCGCCTCGAAGAAGACGAACTGGTTGATGTAGAGGTTAGGCACCAGCGGACCGCTGATCCGGTAGAAGGTGTTGCTGCCGCTTTGCCAGCTTTCGACCGTCTTGCTCTGGCGGGTCCAGAAATCGGGCGGGAGCGCGAGCGAGCCGGCGTAGAGCAGGTCGCCGTCTTCCAGCGTCTTGTCGTTCTGGTAGTCGTCGGCGGCCAGGCCCAGCGCGCGCGCCTTGACGCGCATGTTGATGTCCTTGGACACCAGCACCACTTCCTGCTTCGGCTTGCCCGGGCGGTCCTTGGCGTACTCGTCGCGCAGCGCGTGCACCACACCCAGGATCTGGTTGTCGGCCTTGCCCTGGGGCAGGCTGATCGGCAGCGAGTAGTCGAGCGGGGCGGTCTGGAAGAAGAGGCGCCCGCCGGCTTCGCGGTGGCCGGTGGTGTCCAGCTTCAGGCCCTTGTCGATGTCGGCGTCCTGCGCGGCGGCCAGCGCGTCGAGCGTGCGGCTGGTCTGGCGGCCGTTGCGCGCGACTTCGGTCGTGCCCTTCTTGTGGCCGTCGAGCTCTTCCAGCACGATCATCGGCAGGAAGATGTCGTGTTCCTCGAAGCGGAACAGGCACATCGGGTCGTGCAGCAGCACGTTCGTGTCGAGCACGAACAGCTTGGCGGGGCCGGTGGACTTGCGCTTGGGGCGTGCCGGGGCCTGCTGGGGCGCCGCGATAGGCGTGGCGGCTGCCGGGGCGGGCGTGGGCACGCGCGTCTCGACCTGCACCATCGCGGGTTGTTGTTGCTGCTGCGGTGCGCTCACCGGTGCCGACGTGGGTGCCGGGGCGGGTGCAGCCTTGGTTTTCGCGCGGCGTGCCGGGCGGGCGACAGGCGCATCGCCGCCGCCGCCTTCCGTGCCGAGGTTGTCAAACAGCTCCAGCGGCTGAGGTCCGCTCTTGGCGGGGGCGTCGTCGCGCGAATCGCCGGAGCGGCGCGAATTTCTGTGCGAGGGACGGGCGGGTGCGTCGATGGCATCCGGCGAGAGCAATGCGGCGCGTTTTGTGGGGGCGGGAGGCAATGGCATGGGTCAGGTCGCTCGCAAGGAAGAAAGAGGAGGGCCGGAAAACGAAAAAGCCGCCTGTAGACCCAGGCGGCTTCGTTCGGAGGATGCGGTCGTGGAGCTCAACGGCATGAGGCCATTATGCACACCGCAAAAGACGCACCAGAGGCTCTTTGCACACCGCGTGGGGCAATTCCCACGACTTGATGCAAAAGCGCACGCCCGGTGCCTTGCGGCGCGATCAGGCGGCCTTCTTGAGTGCCTTGACGGCCTTGAGGACGTCTTCGACATGGCCTGGAACCTTGAGCCCGCGCCATTCGGCCTTCAGGATGCCGTCGGCGCCGATCAGGAAAGTGCTGCGCTCGATGCCCTTGACCTTCTTGCCGTACATGATCTTGTTCTTGACCACGCCGAACATGTGGCACATTTTTTCTTCGGTGTCGGCAATCAGTTCGAAGGGGAGTTCGAGCTTGGCCTTGAATTCGTCGTGCGACTTCATGTTGTCGCGCGACACGCCGAAGACCGTGGCACCGGCTTTTTCGAAGTCTTTGTAGTGGTCGCGGAACTGCATCGCTTCGGTCGTGCAACCCGGAGTGTTATCTTTCGGGTAAAAATACATGACCATGACGTGGCCGAGGTGCGAGGTGTTCGAAACCTTGATGCCGCCCGTGGCGTTGGCGTCGAATTCAGGAATGGGTTTGTTGACAACGATCGCCATGAAACTTGTTTTCTCCGTTAGATTCCGTTCTCCGAGCCCTCTCAGCCTTTTTCGGGCTTGCTCGATGAACGGAGGATTGGTCGTTGCTAACTTGGGGTAGCTGGCCGGTTCGCAACCCGGTATTTTACCTCGAAAACCCCTCTCTCAGCCACCCGCCGGGCTCTCGACGAGCAGGGCGGCGATGACGTGCCGGCCTTCGCCGGCCAGGATGTTGTAGGTGCGGCAGGCCGCCGGGGTGTCCATGGTCTCCACGCCGGTGCGTTGCGCCATCAGGGGCTGCAGCCAGGCCGGCTGGGGAAATCGGATGCGGTTGCCGCTGCCGAAAATGACCAATTCGGCGCCCAACGAGGCCAATTGCGCGAATTGTTCGGGGCCCAGCTGGTCGAAACGCGTGCAATCCCAGGCAAAGCGTTCGCCACGCGAACCCACGACCACGCTGCCCTCCACCTTTTCGTTGTTGATCGCGACCCAGCCGGGGCCGTGTGCGGTGAGGGTCTGGACGTCGGATTTGTCGGGCTGGAGCTTCATCGGGGCACTGGGAACTGTGGTCAAATTATAGGTTTTCCCTAGTGACACGAGGCCCGCAGGGGCCTTTGACCTTCGAGTAAACCCGCCCGGGAGGGCCCCTTTGAAGCAGCTCAAGAAATCGGCCAAGCTGGCCAACGTCCTCTATGACATCCGCGGCCCCATCATGGACGCCGCCAAGCAGATGGAGGAAGAAGGCCAGAAGATCATCAAGCTCAACATCGGCAACCTGGCCGTGTTCGGCTTCGATGCGCCTGAGGAGATCCAGCAGGACATGATCCGCAACTTGCCGACCTCGGCGGGCTACTCGGACAGCAAGGGCGTTTTCGCGGCGCGCAAGGCCGTGATGCACGAGACCCAGAAGCAGGGCATCGCGGGCGTCACGCTCGACGACATCTACCTGGGCAACGGCGCCAGCGAGCTGATCGCCATGTCCACCAACGCGCTGCTCAACGACGGCGACGAGCTGCTGCTGCCGGCCCCCGACTACCCGCTGTGGACCGCCTCCACGAGCCTGTCGGGCGGTACGCCGGTGCACTACCTGTGCGACGAGGACAACGGCTGGATGCCGAACCTGGCCGACATCCGCGCCAAGATCACGCCCCGCACCAAGGGCATCGTGGTCATCAACCCGAACAACCCGACCGGCGCGCTGTATTCCGACGAGCTGCTCAAGAGCCTCGTCGAGATCGCCCGCGAGCACGGCCTCGTGATCTTCGCCGACGAGGTCTACGACAAGGTGCTGTACGACGGCGTCAAGCACACGGCCATCGCCAGCCTGTCGACCGACGTGCTCACGCTGACCTTCAATTCGCTGTCCAAGAGCTACCGCTCGTGCGGCTACCGTGCCGGCTGGCTCGTGGTGTCGGGCGACAAGCGCAGCGCACGCGACTACATCGAGGGCCTGAACATGCTCTCGAACATGCGCCTGTGCGCCAACGTGCCGGGTCAATGGGCGATCCAGACGGCGCTCGGCGGCTACCAGAGCATCAACGACCTCGTGTGCGAAGGCGGGCGCCTGCGCCGCCAGCGCGACCTGGCCTACGAGCTGATCACCGCCATCCCGGGCGTGAGCTGCGTCAAGCCCAGCGCGGCGCTCTACATGTTTCCCAAGCTCGACCCCGCGGTCTATCCGATCGCGGACGACCGCCAGTTCTTCCTCGAGCTGCTGAAGGAAACCCGTGTGATGCTGGTGCAGGGCACCGGCTTCAACTGGGCCACGCCGGACCACTTCCGCATCGTGTTCCTGCCCCACGAAGACGACTTGCGCGAGGCCATCAACCGCATCGCCAAGTTCCTGGAGCAGTACCGGTTGCGTCGCAAGACGGGACCATGAGATCCGCCTGCGTCGCTGCCGCGCTGTTGCTGGGCGCACTGTCTGTCGGCGCGGCCGGGAAGAAAGAGCCGGTCTCGTTCTCGCACAACGACTGGGAACTGGTCTGCGACAACACGCTGACCTGCCGCGCCGCCGGCTACCAGGCGGACAGCGGGGAGCACCAGCAGGTGTCGATGCTGATCACCCGCGCGGCCGGGCCGAACACGGCCCTCGACATCCAGCTGCAGATCGGCGATGACGGCCGCGCCAAGGGGCCGCTGCGCTTCAAGGTCGGCAAGGCCGCCCTGTCCGGCCTCGACGCGGGAACCGCCAGCTTCGACCAGGGGCAGGTCCGCGCCGTGCTGCCCGAACTGCTCAAGAGCGACGACGCCACCGTCACGGCCAACGGCGGCAAGAAGTGGACGCTGTCGCTCGCCGGCCTCAACGCCGTGCTGCTGAAGATGGACGAAACGCAAGGCCGCGTCGGCACCCCGGGTGCGCTGGTGCGCAAGGGCGCCAAGCCCGAATCTTCCGTGCTGCCGCCGGTGCCCATGCCCGTCGTCCATGTGGTCAAGCCGCCGAAGGCGCGAGCTGGCGACGACACGCTGGCCGCGCGCATCTTTCCGTCGCTCGACCTGAAAGACGCGCGCGAGCGGTGCAACAACCAGGACCAGGTCAACGCCAAGTCGGTGGAGGTTCACCGCCTGAACGACCGCAAGGTGCTTCTGGCGCTGGGCTGCGGCGTGGGCGCGTACAACTACACCACGCTGCTCTGGACCGCCAACGACAAGCCGCCCTATGCGCCCGTGTCGCTCGAGGCGAGCGGCGAGTTCGACGACAAGGACGCCAGCGTCACCTCTTCCATAAAGGGCCGCGGCATCGGCGATTGCTGGTCGAGCGAAACCTGGCACTTCAACGGCACGACCTTCGTGCGCACCGGTGCGAACGGCGACGGCATGTGCCGCGGCTTTGCGGGCGGCGCCTGGAGCCTGCCGCGCTACGTCAGCCGCCTCGTGGACGCCGCAGCACCGTCTCTCACCTCATCCAAACCATGAACGCGACCCCTCCCATGAAATCCATCCAAGTAGGCCTGCTCGGCGCAGGCACGGTCGGCAGCGGCACCTTCAAGGTGCTCCAGCGCAATCAGGAAGAAATCAAGCGCCGCGCCGGCCGCGGCATCGAGATCACCATGGTGGCCGACCTCGACACCGCCCGTGCCCGCGAAGTGGCCGGCGAAGGCGTGAAGGTGGTCGCCGATGCGCGCGAAGTCATCGCCAACCCCGACATCGACATCGTCATCGAGCTCATCGGCGGCTACGGCATTGCCAAGCAGCTCGTGCTCGAAGCCATCGCAGCCGGCAAGCACGTGGTCACGGCCAACAAGGCGCTGCTCGCCGTGCACGGCACCGAAATCTTCGCGGCCGCGCATGCCAAGGGCGTGATGGTGGCCTTCGAGGCCGCGGTGGCCGGTGGCATCCCGATCATCAAGGCGCTGCGCGAAGGCCTCACGGCCAACAGCATCCAGTGGCTGGCCGGCATCATCAACGGCACGACCAACTTCATCCTGTCCGAGATGCGCGACAAGGGCCTGGACTTCGCCACCGTGCTGAAGGAAGCCCAGCGCCTGGGCTACGCCGAAGCCGACCCCACCTTCGACATCGAAGGCGTCGACGCCGCGCACAAGGTCACGCTGATGAGCGCCATCGCTTTCGGCATTCCGGTGCAGTTCGACAAGGCCCACGTCGAAGGCATCACCAAGCTCGCCGCGCAGGACATCAAGTACGCCGAGCAGCTCGGCTACCGCATCAAGCTGCTGGGCGTGACCAAGCGCACCGCCCAGGGCATCGAGCTGCGCGTGCATCCGTCGCTCGTGCCGTCCAAGCGCCTGCTGGCCAACGTCGAAGGTGCGATGAACGCCGTGGTCGTGCACGGCGACGCCGTGGGCACCACGCTGTACTACGGCAAGGGCGCCGGCAGCGAGCCGACCGCCAGCGCCGTGATCGCCGACCTCGTCGACATCACCCGCCTGCACACCGCCGACGCCGCGCACCGTGTGCCGCACCTGGCCTTCCACCCTGACGCGATGAGCGACCTGAAGGTGCTGCCGATGTCGGAAGTCGTCACCAGCTACTACCTGCGCCTGCGCGTGGCCGACCAGGCCGGCGTGCTCGCCAAGGTCACGGGCCTGCTGGCCACCGCCGGTATCAGCATCGACGCCGTGCTGCAGCGCGAGGCCGACGAAGTGGGCGGCGAAGGCTCGACGCAGACCGACCTCATCATCCTCACGCACGACGCGCGCGAAGGCACGGTCAACGACGTCATGGCCGAACTGCAGGCGCTGCCGACCGTGCTCGAGCCCATCGTACGCATCCGCAAGGAAGAGTTGAAGTGAACTACCTGAGCACCCGCGGCCACGCCGACCGCAAGCGCTTCTGCGAAATCCTCCTCGAAGGCCTGGCGCCCGATGGCGGCCTGTACCTGCCGGAAACGTACCCGCAGGTCGACACCGCCACGCTCGCAAAGTGGCGCACGCTGCCGTACGCCGAGCTGGCCTTCGAAATCCTCTCGCTGTACATCGACGACATTCCTGCGGCCGACCTGAAGGCGATCTGCGCGAAGACCTACACGGCCGAGGTGTTTGGCACCGACGAGATCGTGCCGCTGCGCGAGCTCGAAGACGGCGTGTACCTCGAAGCCCTGTCCAACGGCCCCACGCTGGCCTTCAAGGACATGGCGATGCAGCTGTTGGGCAACCTGTTCGAGTACGAACTGGCCCGCCGCGGCGCCGAGCTCAACATCCTGGGCGCCACCAGCGGCGACACCGGCAGCGCGGCCGAGTACGCCATGCGCGGCAAGAAGGGCGTGCGCGTCTTCATGACCTCGCCCGACGGGCGCATGAGCCCGTTCCAGCAGGCGCAGATGTTCAGCCTGCAGGACGCCAACATCCACAACATCGCCATCACCGGCGTGTTCGACGACTGCCAGGACATCGTCAAGGCCGTGTCGAACGACCTGGCCTTCAAGCGCAAGTACCGCATCGGCACGGTCAACTCGATCAACTGGGCGCGCCTGCTGGCACAGGTCGTCTATTACTTCGCGGGCTACTTCCAGGCCACGGCGAGCAACGACAAGCCGGTGAGCTTCACCGTGCCCTCGGGCAACTTCGGCAATGTCTGCGCGGGCCACGTGGCACGCATGATGGGCCTGCCGATCCAGACGCTGGTGGTCGCCACCAACGAGAACGACGTGCTCGACGAGTTCTTCCGCACCGGCGTGTATCGCGTGCGCGCAGCGGTCGACACGCACGAAACCTCCAGCCCGTCGATGGACATCAGCAAGGCCAGCAACTTCGAGCGCTTCGTGTTCGACCTCGTCGGCCGCGATGCAGACCGCCTGCGCAAGCTGTTCGTGGACGACCTGGGCCTGACGGGCAGCTTCGACCTGAGCGCCGACCCGGCGTTCAAGCAGGCCGCCGAGCGCTTCGGCTTTCGCAGCGGCCGCAGCACGCACGCCGACCGGCTCGCGATGATCCGCGACACCGAGAAGCGCTTCGCCACGCTGATCGACCCGCACACCGCCGACGGCCTCAAGGCCGCGCGCGAGCAGCTCACGCCCGGCGTGCCGATGGTGGTGCTCGAGACCGCGCTGCCGATCAAGTTCGCGGCCACGGTGGTCGAGGCATTGGGCGAAGAGCCCGCACGCCCGAAGAAGTTCGAAGGCATCGAAGCCTTGCCCAAGCGCGTGGTCCAGCTGCCGGCCGATGCCGAGGCCGTCAAGGCCTACATCGCCCAGCACTGCGACTGACCGGGGCGTCCGCGGCATGAAGGTCGTCGGCTTCGCCGGGTATTCCGGCGCTGGCAAGACCACGCTGGTGGAGCGCCTGATTCCCGTGCTCAAGCAGCGCGGGCTGCGCGTGTCGGTGGTCAAGCATGCGCACCACCGCTTCGACATCGACCACGTCGGCAAGGACACCTGGCGCCACCGGCAGGCCGGGGCCTTCGAGGTGGTCGTCGCGTCCGACCAGCGGCTGGCGCTGATGCGCGAGTTCGAGGTGCCGGTCGAGCTCACGGTGCATCAGCTGCTCGCCGAGCTGCATCCGGCGGTCGACTGGGCACTGGTCGAGGGCTTCCGGCACAGCGACGTGCTCAAGATCGAGGTCTGGCGCCCGAGCGGCGACGGCGAGGCGCCGCGCCCCGCGCTGTACATCGACGACCCCTTTGTCACCGCCGTCGCCACCGATGCGCCGGACGGCCTGCCCGAGGCCACGGCGCGCCCGGTGCTCGACCTCAACGACGCCGAGGCCATTGCCACGTGGTTGATCGACAGCGGCGAGCGCTTCGACTACAACCCCGGACACCATGGCTGATTCCTCTCCCGTTCCCTTCGCCGCCTCGTCCTCGCGCCCACCGTTGATGCCGCTCGATGAGGCGATCGCGGTGCTGCTCGCCAAGGCCCGGCCGCTGCTGCCGGCCGAAAGCGTCGGCACCTTCGACGCCGACGGGCGCGTGCTGGCGCAGGACCTCGTCTCCGGCCTCACCGTGCCGCCGCGCGACAACAGCGCGATGGACGGCTACGCCGTGCGCGCGGCCGATTGCGCCACGCCCGGCACCGAGCTGGCCGTGACGCAGCGCATTCCCGCCGGCACCGTCGGCACGCCGCTCGCGGCCGGCACGGCGGCGCGCATCTTCACGGGGGCGCAGATTCCTGAAGGCGCCGACGCGGTCGTCATGCAGGAAGACACGGCCGCCACGCCCCAAGAGGGCGGACTGGGGTCGGTGCGCATCGCCATCGTGCCCGTGGCCGGCCAGTGGGTGCGCCGCGCAGGCGAAGACGTGGCCTCGGGCGACGTGGTCCTCCAGCGCGGTGAACGCCTCACGCCCGCTGCGCTCGGCCTGGCCGCCAGCGTCGGCTTCGACACGCTGCAGGTCGCGCGCAAGCCGCGTGTGGCCATGCTCTCGACCGGCGACGAACTGGTGATGCCCGGCGAGGTCGCGCCCGACGCGATGAAGCCCGGTGCGATCTACAACTCGAACCGCTTCTTCATGCGCGCGCTGCTGCACCGCCTGGGCGGCGAGGTGAACGACCTGGGCATCGTGCCCGACAACCGCGAGGCCACCATCGCCGCGCTGCGCGAGGCGGCCGAGGCGAACGACCTGATCATCACCACCGGCGGCGTCTCGGTCGGCGAAGAAGACCACATCCGCGCGGCGCTGCAATCGCTGGGCGAGCTGCAGCTGTGGTCGCTGTCGATGAAGCCCGGCAAGCCCTTTGCCTACGGCTCGATCGCGCGCAGGAACGGGCAGGGCGCCTGCCATGTCACGGGGCTGCCCGGCAACCCGGTGTCGAGCTTCCTGACCTTCCTGATGCTGGTGCGGCCCTTCCTGCTCGCGCTGCAGGGGGCCACGCGCGTGGCGCCCGCGGCCGTGCCGCTGCGCGCCGATTTCGACTGGCCGCGCGCCGACAAGCGCCGCGAGTTCCTGCGTGTGCGGCGCAACGCGGCGGGCGGGCTCGACCTGTTCGCCAACCAGAGTTCGGGCGTGCTCACCTCGATGGTCTGGGGCGACGGCCTGGTCGACAACCCGGCGGGTCGGACCATCAAGACCGGCGACACCGTGAACTTCATTCCTCTCGCATCGCTGCTCGGTTGAACCACCCCATGAAGGTCCGCATCCGTTATTTCGCCTCCGTGCGCGAGGCACTGTCCAGCAGCGGTGAAACCGTCGACACAGCCGCCGGCACGCTCGCAGCCCTGCGCGACGAACTCATCGCCCGTGGCGGGGCCTACGCCAGCGCGCTCGCACGCGGCAAGGCCGTGCGCATGGCGCTCGACCAGACCATGAGCGACGAGGCCGCCGCGCTGAACGACGACTGCGAAGTCGCGTTCTTCCCGCCCGTCACGGGCGGCTGAGCCGCGCGTCCAGCGCCACGAGGCGCTCGCGCAGGCCGTCCGACGCGCGCGTCATCGGCGAGCGCAGCTCGTCACGCAATTCGCCCGCATGCGCCAGCAGCGCCTTCAGCGGGCCCGGGTTCGGTTCGGCAAACAGCATCTCCAGCAACGGCTGCAGCGGCTGCCATTCGGCGCGCGCCTCGGCCAGCCGGTTCTCGGCGAGCAGGCGCACCAGCCGCACGAGGCGCTTCGTCTGCACATGGCCGCTGGCCGCGATGGCGCCCACGCCGCCTTCGGCCATGGTGGCGAAGATCTGGTGGTCTTCGCCCGTGAGCACCTGCAGCCGGCCGTCGGCGATCACCGCGCGCGTCTTGGCCATGTCGCCGCCGCAGTCCTTGATGCCGCGGATGCGCGGGTGCTCGGCCAGCGCCAGCATCGTCTCGCGCGCGATGGTCACGCCCGTGCGGTAGGGAATGTCGTAGACCAGCACGGGCACCGTGCTGGCATCGGCGATGGCGTGGAACCACTCGAGCACGCCGGCCTGCGACGGGCGGATGTAGTGCGGCGCGGCCACCAGCAGGCCCGCCAGCGGGCGTTCCGAGAGCTTGCGGGCCCAGGCCGTGGCCTTGCCCAGGTGGTAGCCCGATACGCCCATCACGACCGGCAGGCCACCCGCGGCGGTCAGCACGGTGTCGAGCACGGCGAGCTGCTCGGCCTCGTCGAGCGCGGCGGCTTCGCCGGTCGAGCCGCAGGGCACGAAGCCGGTCACGCCGTCGTCGGCGAGCCGGCGCACGAGCGCGGCCAGCGCGGTGTGGTCGACCGCGCCGTCGCGGAACGGGGTGACGAGGGCGACCCACAGGCCCGAGAAATCGGTGGTGGTGTCGGCGGTTGGTTGTTGATGTGGCACGCAGGCTTCCTTTCAGGAATCGACCGATGGAAAGAACCACCGTCCGATGCGCGCGCAACCCAAGAGGGGCCAAAGCCTTGGCAGGTTCCGTCGCTCATCCGACGACGGAACCTCGGCTCCGGTCAGACGAGCTTTGGTTTTTTGGCTTTGTTGCCCTGGCGCGCGCATGCCTGGCCTTCGAACGAAGGCGAGAGGCGGATGGGCGTGCGGCGCGAAGGCATGGGCTGCATTGTCGCGCCTAGGCCGGCGGTGCGGTGGCGCTGCGTTGCAGGCTCACGACACGGCCGCCATCGGCGGCGCGGGCATTGCCCAGGAACTCGACGGTGACCTGGTTGCCCAGCTGCGCGTCGGTCTTGAGGTCGAGCGCGCCGAACAGCTGGCCGTCGACCCGGAACCAGCGCACCTCCGCCGTGTGCTTGCCCTGCGGCACCTGGGCCGTGAGGATTTCGGTGACCGGCCCGCTCACCGTGTGCAGGTGCGTGAACCGGCGTGCGCGCAGCAGCTGCGGCAGCACGCCGACCGCGAACACCAGCGCACAGATGGCGGCTGCGTACCCCGCCATGAACAGGCCGAAGCCCGGGCGAAAACCGTCGGCCCACGCCGTCCCGATCGCCAGGACCGCGCCGCCCGCCAGCACGACGCCCATGAAGCGGCGGTCCGAGCGCCCGGCGCGCCGACGGTCGCGCGAGGTGGCCGGCCGCTCGGTGCGCGTAGCCTGGCGCGCCATCGGATAACGCGTGCGCAGCAGCAGATGCACGTCGTTGTCGCGCGCCACGCATTCGATCTCGACGGGCGCCTGTGCCAGGTGCCGCACCGCCGTCAGCGGCCGGCCCGTGGCGTGGCTGCGAGGCGCGTCCAGGCCCAGCACCGGCGCGACGTCGATGTGGAACTGGCCGTCGACCGTGTAGCGCAGCGCGCCGCCGGGCAGGGCGGCCACGTGGTCCACGGTGCCGGCCACGGTGAACTTGCTGTTCTTCGCCAGGGCCTCGCGGGTGGTCTGGGCCCGGCGCCGGTCGATCCGCGTCCGATGGGTGAACAGCCACACGCCCAGCAGCAAGGTGACCAGTGCCGCCGCGTTCATCGCCAGGGCCAGGCCCGCCGGGGCGCCGGGCAGCCGCCCGATCACCACGAAGACGAGGGCGCAGCCCGCCAGCAGCACGGCCAGCACCGCCAGGCCGGCGGCCGGGGTGCGCGCGGCAAGGTCGACGCGCCGCAGCATCTCGACATCGTCGGGCGTCAGGGGCTGCGACGTGGGGGCCGGCATCGGCGCAGTGTAGGGCGGCAGTGCCACAATTTGGGCATGTCCTCGCTCCCTCGCGTTTCCATCCAGACGGCCGACTTCGACGCCGGTGCCGAGATCACCGCCCTGCGCGCGGCCGACGCGCGCGTCGGCGCTGTCTGCAGCTTCATCGGCACGGTCAGAGACCGCAATGACGGCAGCACCATCGCCTCGATGGAGCTGGAGCACTACCCCGGCATGACCGAAAAAGCCATCGAGGCCATGATCGACGAGGCCCACAAACGCTTCGACATCCTGGGCGCGCGCGTGATCCACCGCGTGGGGCTGCTGCAGCCGCTGGACCAGATCATGATGGTGGCGGTGGTGTCCGCCCACCGCGGCCAGAGCTTTCAGGCCTGCGAGTTCCTGATGGACTACCTGAAGACGCAGGCCCCGTTCTGGAAGAAGGAGCAGACGCCCGAAGGCGCCCGCTGGGTCGATGCCCGCGTGACCGACGACGAAGCGCTGGCACGCTGGGGCATCGCGGCTTCGAACAGCGCCACCTGAGCGGCGCGTTCGAGGCTCAGGGCGCGATCAGTGCCGAGGCCGCCAGTGCCTTGGCTTCCGCACCGCAGTCCTGAGCGGGCACCGCGCCTGCTGCGCGTGCCTTCGCGATCTCTGACCGGGCACCCGCCATCTGCGCCTGGAACACCGGGTTCGTGTGCAGCCTGGCTACCGTCGCTGCGCCGACCAGCCGGCCGTTCTCGATGTCGCTCTGCCAGTGCACGCCGCAGATCGCGCGGCTCTGCGAGAAGGCCCGGCCGCGCTGCAGCAGTGCATCGGCGCGCTCGGGTGCGAGTTCCGTCAGCACCAGCGCCCAGGCCCAGCCGACGGCCGAATGGCCCGAAGGGTACGAGCCGTCCTTGGCCAGCGAGGCTTCTTCGGCGGGCGTGCAGCTGCCGGTCTTGAAGGCCACGAAGGGGCGCGTGCGGTTGTAGGTGTTCTTGGCCTTGTAGGTGGCCGTGCCGGCGTCGGCCAGCGTGCGGCGCAGCAGCATGTTCAGGTTCGGCGTGGCTTGCTCGGAAATGGGCATGCCCAGCGCGCACGAGAACACCTCGGCGGCCTTCGGGAACTTGAGGTTTGCGTCCTGTACCGCGAGTGCGCCGCGCGGCGTGCCCTGCAGGGCCGTGAGCGCGCGGAAGGTGGCGCCGTCGGCCGCCAGCGCGGCGGAGCCTTCGGCCGGGGGCGCCGGCAGCAGGGCGAGGCTGTCGGGCAGCTCGGCGCTGGGCAGGTAGCCCTTGAGGTAGCCCGAGCCGGGGCGCAATTCGCCGACTTCGGCGGGGGAAATGGGGGCTGTGCTGCCGCAGGCGCCGAGCAGCAGCGCGGCCGCCAGCGAGGCGGCGAGGGTCGTGAATCGCATGAGGGATGTGTCTCCGGCTTTGTTGTTGGAAGGCGAGGGCCCATCGTAGAGGGGCCCCGCCGGGCCGGAAGATCACCCAGGTGACGGCCGTGCCGGGTCGTACCAGATCGCGCGACTCAGGGCTTGAAGCCGCTCGCCTGGATGATCTTTTCCCAGGTCTGCGTGTAGCTGCGCACGCGGCCCGCGAACTGGCCCTGGGGCTCGTAGCCGACCGTCAGGCCCATGGTGGTGAGCTTCTGCTTCACGTCGGGCATGGCCAGCACCTTCTGCAGCGCGTCGCCGTACCTGTCGATGACGGCTTGCGGCGTGCCCACTGGCGCGAAGATGCCGTAGTAGGGCAGGTCTTCCAGGTTCGCAAAGCCCAGCTCGGTGAAGGTCGGCACGTTCGGCAGCAGGGCCTGGCGCTTGGCGCCGATCGAGGCCACGATGCGCACCTTGCCCGCGCGGTGGTTCTCGATGAAGTCGGGCACCGAGGCGATGCCCGCCGTGATCTGGTTGCCCAGCATGTCGGCCGTCATGGGCGCGCTGCCGCGGTACGGTGCGGGCTGCACGTCGATCTTGTACTTGTCCGAGATCATCTTCACCAGGAACTCGGGGATCGACGCCGGTGCCGGCACGCCGATGGTTTCCTTGCCGCCCTTTTGCGTGCGGATCCACTTCACGTACTCGTCGATGCTCTTGGCCGGCGTGCCGCCCGACACCGCCAGCACGTTGGCAAAGGTGGCAAAGCCGGCCACGGGCACGAAGTCGGTGGCGGGGTTGAAGCCCGGGTTCTTCACCACCTGCGGCAGGATCGAGATGGAGTGGTCATGCGACAGGAACAGCGTGTGGCCGTCGGCCGGTGCGGCCTTCAGCGCCTGCGCCGCGATCTGGCCGCCCGCGCCCGCGCGGTTCTCGACCACCACGGGCACGCCCAGCACGTCCTTGAGCTTTTCGCCCAGGGTGCGTGCAATGGCGTCGGTGCCCGCGCCGGCGGGAAAGCCCACCAAGAGGCGCACCGGCGTGCCGCTCTGGGCCTGTGCCAGGCCGGCCATGCCCATGGCCGCTGCCAAGAGACCCACGCTGAACGCGCGGCGCATCGGTTGGACGCGCTGCATTGAAAAAACCATGATCGACTCCATTCGAAGAAAGAGAGAAATGCCTACGGCAGGACGGTGCGGGGCCCGGTGCAATACCCGTGCCCAGGGTGCAAATCCGATTCGCAACCTTGAATCGTGCCCGAACAGCCCTATTTTGGATGCAGGAATACCACCATGCGACAAGACAAACTCACCACCAAATTTCAGGAAGCACTGAGCGACGCCCAGTCGCTCGCCCTTGGCAGCGACAACGCCTACATCGAACCGGCGCACCTGCTGGTCGCGATGCTGCGCCAGGACGACGGCCCGCGCGCCCTGCTGGAGCGTGCCGGCGTCAACGTGCCCGGGCTGCTGCAGGCGGCCGAAGGCGCCATCAAGAAACTGCCCCAGGTGCAGGGCCACGACATCGTGCAGGTCGGCCCCGAGCTGGGCAAGCTGCTGCAGGCGACCGAGAAGGAAGCCATCAAGCGCAATGACCAGTTCATTGCGGGCGAACTCTTTCTGCTCGCCGTGGCCGACAGCAAGGCCGACATCGGCAAGATCGCCAAGGACAACGGCCTGAGCCGCAAGTCGCTCGAGGCCGCCATCGAGGCCGTGCGCGGCGGGCAGGGCGTGAACAGCGCCGACGCCGAAGGCCAGCGCGAAGCCCTCAAGAAATACTGCCTGGACCTCACCGAGCGCGCCCGCCTGGGCAAGCTCGACCCGGTCATCGGCCGCGACGAGGAAATTCGCCGCGCCATCCAGGTGCTGCAACGCCGCACCAAGAACAACCCCGTGCTCATCGGCGAACCCGGCGTGGGCAAGACCGCCATCGTCGAAGGCCTGGCCCAGCGCATCGTCGCCGGCGAAGTGCCCGAGTCGCTCAAGGGCAAGCGGGTGTTGTCGCTCGACATGGCCGCGCTGCTGGCCGGTGCCAAGTTCCGCGGTGAATTCGAAGAGCGCCTGAAGACCGTGCTCAACGAACTCGCGAAGGACGAAGGCCAGACCATCGTCTTCATCGACGAGCTGCACACCATGGTCGGCGCCGGCAAGGCCGAAGGTGCCATGGACGCAGGCAACATGCTCAAGCCCGCGCTCGCGCGCGGCGAGCTGCATTGCGTGGGCGCCACCACGCTGGACGAATACCGCAAGTACATCGAGAAGGACGCCGCGCTGGAGCGCCGCTTCCAGAAGATCATCGTGGGCGAGCCGAGCGTCGAAGCCACCATCGCCATCCTGCGCGGCCTGCAGGAGAAGTACGAAGTGCACCACGGCGTGCAGATCACCGACCCGGCCATCGTGGCCGCGGCCGAATTGAGTGACCGCTACATCACCGACCGCTTCCTGCCCGACAAGGCCATCGACCTCATCGACGAGGCCGCGGCCAAGATCAAGATCGAGATGGACTCCAAGCCCGAGGTCATGGACCGTCTGGACCGCCGCCTGATCCAGCTGCAGATCGAGCGCGAAGCCGTGCGCCGCGAGAAGGACGAAGCCTCGCAGAAGCGCTTCGGCCTCATCGAGGACGAGATCACCAAGCTGCAAAAGGAAATCGCCGACTACGACGAGATCTGGCAGGCCGAGAAGGCCCAGGCCCAGGGCAGCGCGCACGTGCGCGAAGACATCGACAAGATCAAGTTCCAGATCGAGGAGTGGAAGCGCAAGGGCGACTTCAACAAGGTCGCCGAGCTGCAATACGGCCAGCTGCCGGCGCTCGAGAAGCGCCTGAAGGAAGCCGAGGAGAGCGAGGCGAGCAAGGGCAAGTCCAGCGCGCCCACGCTGCTGCGCACGCAGGTCGGTTCGGAAGAAATCGCCGAGGTCGTGGCGCGCGCCACCGGCATCCCGGTCGCCAAGCTCATGCAGGGCGAGCGCGACAAGCTGCTCGTCATGGAAGACAAGCTGCACGAGCGCGTGGTCGGCCAGGACGAGGCCATCGGTGCGGTCGCCAATGCGATCCGCCGCTCGCGCTCGGGCCTTTCTGATCCGAACCGCCCCACGGGTTCGTTCCTGTTCCTCGGCCCCACGGGCGTGGGCAAGACCGAGCTGTGCAAGGCGCTCGCGGGCTTCCTGTTCGACAGCGAAGACCACCTGATCCGCATCGACATGAGCGAGTTCATGGAGAAGCATTCGGTCGCCCGCCTCATCGGCGCGCCGCCGGGCTACGTGGGCTACGAAGAGGGCGGCTACCTCACGGAAGCCGTGCGCCGCAAGCCCTACAGCGTGGTGCTGCTCGACGAGGTCGAGAAGGCCCACCCCGACGTGTTCAACGTGCTGCTGCAGGTGCTCGACGATGGTCGCCTCACGGACGGCCAGGGCCGCACCGTGGACTTCAAGAACACCGTGATCGTGATGACCAGCAACATCGGCTCGCCGATCATCCAGTCGATGGTGGGCCAGCCGAGCGAGGAGATCAAGGAAGCGGTGTGGGACGAGCTGAAGAACTACTTCCGCCCCGAGTTCCTGAACCGCATCGACGAGACCGTCGTGTTCCACGCGCTCGACGCGAAGAACATCGAATCGATCGCCGCGATCCAGCTCAAGGTGCTGCAGGCGCGCCTGGCGAAGATGGACCTGGGCCTGCAGGTGTCGCCCGCGGCGCTGGCCGAGATCGCCAAGGTCGGCTTCGACCCGGTGTTCGGTGCGCGTCCGCTCAAGCGTGCGATCCAGCAGCGCATCGAGAACCCGCTCTCGAAGCTGTTGCTGGACGGCAGCTTCGGGCCGAAGGACACGATCGAAGTCGAAACCGACCCGATCCAGTCGCCGGGCCAGTTCTCGTTCCGCAAGGGCGGGGAACCAACGGCGGCTGCATCGGCCTAAAGTCGGATGATGAACTTCATTCTTCGCGTCATTCTTCTGCTCCTGGGGCTGGTCTTCGCGGCCAGCCTGGCTGTGGCGGCCCTGCTGCTGGCGGCGGTGTGGGGTGTGCGCTACGCCTGGGGGCGTCTCACGGGCAAGCCCGTGACGCCCTGGGTCATGCGTTTCAACCCGCGTTCGGGTTTCGACCGATTTCGCCATGCGGCACAACAGCCGGCCGAGCCCACGGCGGCCGACGTGGTCAGTGCCCGTGCGCGCGGCGAGTCAGTGCGCAGCCCGGTCGTTCTGGGCCCGGCCGACGATGTGACCGACGTGCGGGCCCGGCCCGTGCGCGGCGACTGAGCCCCGTTTTCTTCGATCAGGCGCTGTACAGCGCCTCGATCTCGTTGGCGTAGGCCTTGTAGATGCTGGAGCGCCGCACCTTCATGGTGGCGGTGACTTCACCGTCGTCATGGTCCAACTCTTTGGTGAGCAGATGAAAACGTCTGATCTGCGACACCTGCGCCAGCTTCCCATTGCCGCGCGCCACTTCGGCCTCGATCAGCGCGCGCACCTTGGGTTCTTCCACCAGCGATCGGAAATGCGTGAAGGGCAGGCGCTGCGCCTCGGCCCATTTGCCGACCGTCTCGTAGTCGATCTGCAGCAGCGCGCCGACGAACTTGCGGCCGTCCGCCACCACGATGCATTCCTTGATGAAGGGGCTGCCCTTCATGGTGTTCTCGATCTCCGAGGGCGTGAGGTTCTTGCCGCCGGCGGTGATCATGATGTCCTTCAGCCGGTCGATGATGCGCAGCTGGCCACCGGCTTCCTCGCGCACCACGTCGCCCGTGTGCAGCCAGCCGTCGCGGATCGATGAGGCCGTGGCCTCGGGGTTCTTGTAGTAGCCCTCGAACACCATGTCGCCGCGCACCAGCAGCTCGCCGGCTTCACCCACGCGGTGCTCGGTGCCCAGCGTCGGCGGGCCGACGGTGCCGATGGTCACGGCGTCCGCGCGGTGGCCCGAGACCATGCCGGTCGATTCGGTGAGGCCATACACCTCGACCAGCGGCACGCCCAGCGTGCGAAAGAAGCGCACCACGTCAGCGGGAATCGGCGCCGCGCCCGTGAGCGCGATGCGCGCGCGGCGCAGGCCGATGAAGTTCTGCAGGGCGCGCAGCACGGTCCAGTAGGCGAGGGCGAAGCGGCCGCGCTCGGCCAGCGTCCAGGCGCTGCGTGGTTTCTCGGCCAGCGGCGCGCAGGCCTCGATGGCCTTGCGGAACAGCGCGCGCTGCAGCCGCCCGGTTTCCTGCATCTTGATGCTGATGCCCGCGTGCAGCTTTTCCCAGATGCGCGGCACGCCGAGGAACATGGTGGGCGCCACCTCGCGCAGGTCTTCCTGCACGGTGCGGATCGATTCGCCGAAGTTGACCTGCGAGCCCAGGTACAGCGGCACGAAGGCCGTGAGCATCTGCTCGGCCACGTGGCACAGCGGCAGGTACGACAGGTGCGTGGTGCTGCCGTCGAGCCCGAGCCGATCGACGATGCCGGGCACGACGCCGCGGATGTTGCGGTACGAAATCATCGCGCCCTTGGGCTTGCCGGTGGAGCCCGAGGTGTAGATCATCAAACCGATGTCGGCCAGCGTCTGGCGCTGCAGCGCGGCGTCGATGAGCGCGGTGCCGTCGCGTGCCAGCACCTCGGCGCCGGCCTGCTCGACTTCCGCAAAGGTCGCGATGCGCTCGCGCACGTCGGGCGGGTAGCTCGCGAGGCCCTTGGTCTCGATCACGACGATCTTGCGCAGGCGCGGCAATTGGTCGAGGGCGTCGAGCACCTTGTCGGTCTGCTCCTGGTCTTCGCAGACGATCACCTCGATGTCCGCATGGCCGACCACGTAGGCCACCTCGTTGCTCGGGCTCGTGGGGTACACGCCCACGGTCACGGCGCCGATGAGCCCCGCGCCCATCTGCGCGAGCAGCCACTCGACGCGGTTCTCGGAGATCACGCCCAGGTGCCCGCCGGGCGCGAGGCCCATCGCGTGCAGGCCCAGGCCGAAGCGGCTGGCGCGCTGCAGGTAGCCGGCCCAGTCCAGCGGATGCCAGATGCCGAAGTCCTTCTGGCGGATCGCGATGCGCTGCGGCTGCAGGCGTGCCTGCTCGCGCAGCATCTGCGGCAGCGTGAGCGAAGGGAGCGCGTTCATCGTCGGGGTCGTCATGACAGCCAGCGCTTGCGGCGCTTGTAGTGCTTCAGCTCGCGGAAGCTGCGCGATTCGCCGCTGCCGCCCACGCCCAGGTAGAACTCGCGCACGTCGGGGTCGGCCGCGAGGCGCTCGGCACTGCCGTCGATCACGACCTTGCCGCTTTCCATGATGTAGCCCGTGTGGGCGATGGCCAGTGCCACGCTGGCGTTCTGTTCCACCAGCAGCATCGAGGTGCCGCGCTCGGCGTTGATGCGCGCGATGATCGTGAAGATGTCCTCGACCAGCTTGGGCGACAGGCCCAGCGAAGGCTCGTCGAGCAATATCAGCTGGGGCTGCGCCACCAGCGCGCGCCCGATGGCGAGCATCTGCTGCTCGCCGCCCGAGAGGTAGCCCGCGAGGCCCTTGCGGCGCTCGTGCAGGCGAGGGAAGTAGGCATAGACATCGTCGAAGTTGCGCGACGCAGGCGCGACGCCCGCGCGCCCGGTCAGCGCGTAGGTCGCAGCGACGAGGTTCTCTTCGACCGTGAGGTCCTCGAACACGCGCCGGCCTTCCATCACATGGCTCAGGCCGCGCCGCACGAGTTGCTGCGGCGCGAGCCGCTCGGTGGGTGCGCCGTCGAACACGATGCGCCCGGCCTCGACCTCGCCGTCTTCCAGCGCGAGCAGGCCCGACACCGCCTTCAGCGTGGTCGACTTGCCCGCGCCGTTGCTGCCCAGCAGCGCCACGATCTGCCCGCGCGGCACGGCCAGCGACAGGCCGCGCAGCACCTGCACGACCTTGTTGTAGACCACCTCGATGTTGTTGACCTCGAGCACGAGGTCGGGCGGTGCCGCGCGCGCGTCCATCGTGTCGGTCAGTTCAGTGCGATCCAGTCCGACGCCGGCACCATCTTCTGCGCCTTCATGTCGGCCTTGTAGACGCGGCCCACGGGAATGGAGTTGCCCTTGATGGTGATCGGCGTGCCGATGATCCCGCCGGTGTCGAAGTCCTTGATGGTGTTGAGCGCGGCCTTCAGATTCTTGCCATCGAGCGGCTTGCCGGCGTCGAGCGTGCGCTTGGCGGCCTCGGTGAACAGCATCGCCGTGAGGAAGCCCTGCGTGTAGGCCGTGCTCTGGTACTCGGGGCGCAGCGCGCGGATCTTGTCGAGCATCGGCGCCTTGGCCGAGGTGTCGTAGTAGTAGCGGTAGGGCATGACGCCCATGAAGCCGTCGCCGCCTTCGCCCATCTTCATGACGGTGGAGCTGTCCATGGTCCAGAAGGTGCCCATCCACTTGCTGGTCATGCCCATCTGCTTGCCCTGCTGCACGAACTCGGGAATGGGCGCCAGGATGTAGCCGTGAAAGATCGTGTAGTCGGGCGCGGCGCGGCGCAGCTTGATGACCTCGGTCGACACGTCGACGCTGCCCGCGGGTGTCATGAGCTTCACCGGCACGCTGAGGCCCAGCTTCTTCGCGGCAGCTTCGCTGGCCTCGATGGGGTCGCGGCCGAACTCGGAATCGGAGTACACGAAGGCCACCTTGGCGCCCGGCTTTTCCTTGGCGATGTGGCGCAGCAGGATGCCGATCTGCTCGGTGTAGTCGGGCCCCACCAGGAACTGGTTCGGGTACTTGGCCGGGTCGTTCAGCTCGGTGGCGAACGAGGCGCCCGCCATCAAGATCTGGCCGCCGCGGTCCAGCTCGGGGTTGATGGTCTTGGAGAAGCCGGTGGAGTCGCCGTAGTAGAGGTTGACCTTGTTCTGGCTCGTGATCTTCTTGAAGGCCGCCACCGACACGTCGACCTTGTAGCCCGTGTCTTCCGGCACGTAGCGCAGCTTGCGGCCCTTGATGCCGCCCGCGTCGTTGACGATCTTCACGTAGTCGGCAATGCCGGCGTTGATGCCCACGCCCGCGAAGGCGAACACGCCGGTCATCGGGATCGAGCCGCCGATGACGATGTCCTCGTTGCCTTGCGCGTTCGCTGCGAACGGCACGGCGGCGGCCAGGCCCGCGGCGATCAGCAGGGCGCGGCGCTGGGGGGAAAGCTTCTTCGTTGTCTTGGGCATGTGTGTCTCCTGGTTCTAGTTACGAAACGGCCATAGATGGAAAAAGCGGCGCAGGCGCCGCCACACTTCTGCGAGCCCGTGCGGCTCGAACACCAGAAATCCGACGATCAGCAGGCCGAAGACGACGGTGCGCACCGGCGAGAGGAACACGGTCATCTCGACGCCGCCCGGCAGCAGGTCGACCACCAGCTTGAGCAGCTCGGGCACCATGGTCATGAACACGGCGCCGAAGATGCCGCCCAGGATGGTGCCCATGCCGCCGACGATGATGGCCGCCAGGAAGAAGATCGACATCAGGAGCGGAAAGCTCTCGGGCGTGACCACGCGGAAGAAGTAGGCCCACAGGCCCCCCGCCACGCCCGCATAGAACGACGACAGCCCGAACGACAGCAGCTTGTAGCGCAAGAGCGGAATGCCCAGCACCTCGGCCGAGATGTCACGGTCGCGGATGGCGATGAAGGCGCGACCCACGCGCGTGCGAAACAGGTTGGCCGCGCCGAGCACCATCAGCACCATCACCGGAACGATCACCCAGTACAGGCGAAACGAGGTGTCCAGCGGCAGGCCGAAGAGCTGCGCGGGCGGCAGCGAGATGCCCGTGGTGCCGCCCGTGAGCTTGAGGTTGGCGAACAGGAAGTGCGTGATGAACGACGCCGCGATGGTCGCGATGGCCAGGTACAGGCCTTTCACGCGCAGCGACGGGATGCCGACGACCAATCCGCCGAGCATCGCGACCACGCCGCCCGCGAGGATGTTGAGCAGGAAGGGCGTGCCCAGCCGCGTCTGCATGATCGCGACCGTGTACGCGCCCAGGCCCATGAACGCGGCCTGGCCCAGGCTCACGAGGCCCGTGTAGCCCGTGAGGATGTTCAGGCCCGTGGCGCTCGCGACGTTGATGGCGACGAGGCACGCGAGGTACAGCCAGTAGTCGCTGGCCATGAAGGGGAACAGCACGAGCAGCGCCGTGCCGATCGCGAGCCACACCTTCTGCGTGCGCGAATCGAACAGCGCCGCGTCGGCGGTGTAGCTTTGCTTGAGGGTGCCGATGCGCATGGCTAGAGTCTCTCGATCTCGTGCGTGCCGAAGAGCCCGTACGGCCGCACCATCAGCACGAACACCAGCACGATGAAGGTGGCGAGCAGCTTGTATTCGCCGCCCAGGTAGGAGCCGGCCAGTGCTTCGATCAACCCGATGAGCACGCCGCCCACCAGCGCGCCGAGCACGCTGTCGAGCCCGCCGACGATCACCACCACCAGCACCGACAGCCCGAACACGCCCATCGACGACGAGATGCCGCCGATGGCGCCGACGATGATGCCGGCCACCGCCGCGATCATGGCCGAGGCCACCCAGGCCAGCGAGAACACGCGCGGCACGTGGATGCCCATCGAGTACGCCGCCGCCTGGTCGGAGGCGGTGGCCCGCAGCGCCACGCCGCCGCGCCAGAAGCGGAACAGCAGCAGCACCAGGCCGATCAGCACCACGGCGATGAGTGCGCCGTAGGCGATCTTGGGCGCCAGGAAGGCCTCGCCGATCATCACGGGCGTGTTGGGCAGGAACTCGGGCAGGCGGCGCTGGTCGGCGGTCCAGATGATCTCGACCAGCCCGACGAGGATCGACGCCAGCCCCACCGTCACCATGAACACCGAGATCGGCGGCTCGCCCAGCAGCGGGCGGATGATGGTGCGCTCGATCACCGCGCCCAGCAGGCCGGTGCCGATCACCGAGCCCAGCACCGCCATCCAGATCGGCAGCGAAAAGCTCGCGGCGAAGGTGAAGAACAGGTAGGCGCCAACCATCAGCATCTCGCCGATGGCGATGTTGACCACGCGCGTCGCCTTGTAGACCAGCACGAAGGCCAGCGCCGCCAGCGCATACAGGCCGCCGCCGGCGATGCCGGTGAGCGCGATCTCGAAGAGGTAGGCCCAATCCATCAGACGGCTCCCACGGCAGCTTCACCGCGCAGCCGGCGACGCAGCTCGCCGACGTCGCCCGCGCCGAGGTAGGCGCGGATCACTTCCGGGTCGGCCTGCACCTGCGCGGGCGTGCCTTGCGCAATCACCTGGCCGAAGTTGAGCACCACCACGTGGTCCGACAGGTCCATCACCATGCCCATGTCGTGCTCCACCATCAGCACCGTGATGCCCCACTCGCGCCGCACGTCGAGGATGAAGCGCGCCATGTCTTCGGTCTCCTCGCGGTTCATGCCGGCCACGGGCTCGTCGAGCATCAGCACCTTGGGTTGCATGGCCAGGGCGCGCGCCATTTCGACGCGCTTCTGCAGGCCGTAGGGCAGGGCGGCCACCGAGGCGTGGCGGATGTGGTCGATCTCGAGGAAGTCGATGATGCGTTCTTCCACGTCGCGGCGCAGCTCGGCCTCTTCGCGGCGCGCGCGGCCCAGGTAGAAGAGGGCGTCGAACACGTTGGTCTTCAGGTGGGTGTGGCGGCCGAGCTTGATGTTGTCGAGCACGGTCATGCCGCGGAACAGCGCGATGTTCTGGAAGCTGCGCGCCAGGCCGAGCGCGGCGCGCTTGGGGGCGGGCAGGCGGGTGATGTCCGCGCCCTCGAACAGCACGCGGCCCTGCGAAGGCTTGTAGAAGCCCGAGATGGTGTTGAACAGCGAGGTCTTGCCCGCGCCGTTGGGCCCGATCACCGCGGTGATGGAGCCGGGCGCGACGCTGAAGCCGACATTGGTGAGCGCCTTCACGCCGCCGAATGCCAGCGTCAACGCCTCGGCCTGCAGCACCGGGGCCGTGGCGGAAGGTGCGGACATGGGGGTATCCCGTCGAGTCTCGTCAGGCATGGCTAAGGGGCGCGCCGCAAGGTCAGGGTTTGTGTCCAGCAGCGAAATGCTACTGGCCCGTAAAATTCCTACTGGCCGGTAATGTCCGTGTTCGCCGCAGTTCGCGGCATCGGGACTTTCCCCGCCCGCACAAACCCCATGCCCCGTTCCACCGCCGTTCCTGCTTCAGCCTCTCCGTGGGCGCCCGCCGACCGCCGTGCGCAGCAGCGCGAGGTCAAGCGCATGGCCGTGTTGCGCACGGCCGCCCAGCTCTTCAACGAGCGCGGCTTCCACGCGACCTCGCTCGACGACATTGCCGAGCGGCTCAACGTGAGCAAGCCCACGCTGTACTACTACATCGAGAACAAGGACCAGATCCTGCTCGAGTGCGTGAAGATGGCGCTCGATCTCATGCAGACCGGCATCGGCGAGGTGCGCGCCGCGGGCGGCAGCGCCATCGACCAGCTCAAGGCCTGCATGCGCATCTACTCGGGCGTGGTCACGCAGGACTTCGGCATGTGCGTGATCCGCATCGGCGAAGACCCGCTGCCCGATCCGCTCAAGAAGGAACTGCGCCGCCTCAAGGCCGGCATCGACGGGCATTTCCGCCGCCTGATCGAAGAGGGCGTGGCCGAAGGCGCGCTCGCGCCCTGCGACCCGAAGATGGCGGCCTTCATGCTGGCCGGCGCGCTGAGCTGGATCGGCCGCTGGTACCGCCCCGACGGCGACCTCACGCCAGACCAGATCGCCGACCAGGGCATCGAGCTGCTGCTCAACGGCGTGCTGCAGCGCGCCCCGACGAAAGCGAACCCATGACTTCAGAGACTTCTTCTTCGCCCCTGCTGGTGGGCCGCGAAGGCGCGGTGGCCACGCTGCGCTTCAACCGGCCGGCCGCGCTCAATGCCATCGACGTGCCGATGGCCACCGCCTTCCTCGCCGCCGCGCGTTCTTTGGCTGCCGACAAGAGCGTGCGTGCCGTGCTGCTGAGCGGCGCGGGCAAGGGCTTCATGGCCGGCGGCGACCTCGGCGTGCTGAGCGCCGACCCGAAGCAGGGCGCGGCCGACCTCATCGGCCCGCTGCACGAGGCGCTGACCGTGCTCGACGCCATGGACGCGCCGCTGGTCGCGCAGGTGCACGGCGTGGCGGCCGGCGCCGGCCTGAGCCTGATGCTGCAGGCCGACTTCGTGCTCGCGGCCGAGGGCACGCGCTTCAACCTGGCCTACGTGAACGTCGGCACCAGCTGCGACGTCGGTGCCTCGTGGGCGCTGCCGCGCCTGGTCGGCATGCGCCGCGCGTTGGAAATCGCGATGCTCGGTGACACCTACGACACCGCCGCCGCCGAGCGCATGGGCCTCATCAACCGCGTGGTGCCTGCGGCCGAACTCGAATCCGAAGCCATGGCCCTCGCGCAGCGGCTGGCCAAGGGGCCGACCGTGGCGCTGGGCCACCTGCGCCGGCTGATGCGCGGCTCGCTCGACCGCGACCTCGCGAGCCAGCTCGATGCCGAGTCGGCCGCGTTCCAGTCGTGCGCGGCCACTGCCGATTTCCGCATCGGCCTCGATGCCTTTTTCGGCAAGAAGCCCGCGGCCTTCACGGGCCGCTGAAGAATTCCTTGTTTTCGTTTTTTCAATCCAGGAGATCCATCCCATGACCCAACGCGACATCTTCGTGGTCGGCACTGCCCGCACCGCCATCGGCACCTTCGGCGGTGCGCTCAAGGACGTGCCCAACACGCAACTGGCCACCACCGCCGTCAAGGCCGCCATCGAGCGCAGCGGCGTCGCAGCCGACGCCATCGGCCACGTGGTGATGGGCAACGTGATCCCCACCGACGTGAAGGACGCCTACCTGAGCCGCGTGGCCGCCATCGACGCGGGCTGCCCGATCGAGACGCCGGCCTTCAACGTCAACCGCCTGTGCGGCTCGGGCCTGCAGGCCATCGTGTCGGCGGCGCAGGCCATTGCGTTGGGCGACTGCGACATCGCCATCGGCGGCGGCTCCGAATCGATGAGCCGCGGCCCGTACTTCGACACCTCGGCCCGCTACGGCGCACGCATGGGCGACGCGGTGCTGGTCGACTACATGCTGGGCATCCTGCACGACCCGTGGGAGAAGATCCACATGGGCATCACGGCCGAGAACGTGGCCGCGCGCTACGGCATCACGCGCGAGCAAATGGACGAACTGGCTGTGACCAGCCAGCAGCGCGCCGCCGCCGCCATTGCCGCGGGCCGCTTCAAGGAGCAGATCGTTCCGGTCGAGGTGAAGACGCGCAAGGGCGTCGTGCTGTTCGACACCGACGAGCACGTGCGCGCCGACACCACCGTCGACACGCTGTCGAAGATGAAGCCCGCCTTCAAGAAGGACGGCCTCGTGACCGCCGGCAACGCCTCGGGCATCAACGACGGCGCCGCCGCCGTGGTGCTGGCCGAAGGCGGCCGGGTGAAGGCGCTGGGCCTGAAGCCGCTGGCGCGCCTCGTGGGCTACGCGCACGCGGGCGTCGAGCCGGCGTACATGGGCATCGGCCCGGTGCCGGCCACGCGCAAGGTGCTGGAGCGCACGGGCCTGAAGGTCAGCGACTTCGACGTGATCGAGTCGAACGAAGCGTTCGCGGCGCAGGCTTGCGCCGTCATCAAGGAGCTGGGCTTCGATCCCGCCAAGGTGAACCCGAACGGCTCGGGCATTTCGCTGGGCCACCCGGTGGGCGCGACCGGCGCGATCATCACGACGAAGGCGATCGCCGAGCTGCACCGCACCGGCGGCCGCTACGCGCTGGTGACGATGTGCATCGGCGGCGGCCAAGGCATTGCCGCCGTCTTCGAGCGCGTTTGAGGGCACACTCGCGGGCATGCTCCGCCCCCCACTCCTGATCGACCCCGACGAAGTCGAGATCAGCGCCATCCGTGCGCAGGGGGCGGGTGGGCAGAACGTCAACAAGGTGTCGAGCGCGGTGCACCTGCGCTACGACATCCATGCCAGCTCGCTGCCGGCCGATGTGAAGGAGCGGCTGCTCGCCTTGCGCGACAGCCGCATCACGCAGGAAGGCGTGTTCGTGCTCAAGGCGCAGCAGCACCGCACGCAGGAGATGAACCGCGCCGACGCGCTCGCGCGGCTGCAGGCGGTGATCGACAGCGTGGCCACGCCGCCGCGCGTGCGGCGCGCCACCAAGCCCACCTACGGTTCGAAGCAGCGCCGGCTCGAAGGCAAGAGCCAGCGCTCGCAGATCAAGAGCCTGCGCGGGCGGGTGCAGGACTGACCGGCTTGTCGCCGCGCAGCCGTTTGATCTGCAGCGTCACGCCGACCACGTACAGCGCGCCGAGCACCGCGGTGATCGCCTTCAGTTCGGGCGCCTCGGCGTTCGGCAGCAGCGGCGCGCCCAGCGGCAGGCGCGTCAGCGTTTCGGTGAAGGCCGGAATCCAGTGGAAGAGAAAGCTCGCCGAATAAGCGACCGCCTCGATGTAGCGCGATTTCGGCCCGAGCCGCCCGTACCCCGCCAGCGCGCCGACGGCCAGCGCCACCAAAGTGATGATGCCCAGCGCATGGGGCTTGCCGAAGCCGCCGTGCTGGAAGATGCCGAAGCCCGTGAGGCAGGTCAGCACCGTGGTCCAGACGAAGACCTGGCCCAGGCTGGTGCGCAGGGTGATTTCCTTGTAGCGCAGGAGGGCCCAGATGCCTGCGAACACGGCGATCAGGCTGATCGCGGTGTGAACCGTGCCGAGTGACGTCAATCCAAGCCATCCTGTGGGTGCCATGCGGATCTCCTCGTGGTCGTGGTGCGGCATTCTGGCGCGGCGCCCGCCTTTTTGCCATGTGTGCCCATTCGTTTCAGGGCAGGTCTTCCGGCCTGCCCCGAGCGCTGTGTCACCTTCGGCAAGCACAATCGGGGCCATGAGTGTTTTTGTTCGTCGCACGGGAATGGTGCTGCTGATGGCGGTCGCGGGCAGCCTGCTGTCCGCCTGCAGCCCGGACGCGGCCCAGGGGCAGGGCGCGGCCAGCGCGCCGGCCGCGCAGGAGATGGCCTGGGACGCGCTGGTGCCCAAGGAGTGGGACCCGACCCAGCGCTACCGCAACATCAGCCTCGAGGCGCTGCGCGACAACGACCCGCGCGCGATCCAGATGCTCGACGAGATGCGTGCCGTCTGGGACAACGCGCCGGTCAACGTCGCGCTCGACGGCAGGCCCGCGAAGCTGTCGGGCTTCGTCGTGCCGCTCGATGCCACGCAAGACGGCATCCGCGAGTTCTTGCTGGTGCCGTATTTCGGCGCCTGCATCCACACCCCGCCGCCGCCCGCCAACCAGATCGTCCACGTGATCGCGCCCGCGCCCGTGAAGGGGCTGCACGCCATGGACACGGTGCGCGTGAGCGGCACGCTCAAGGCGGCGCGCTACGCATCGGCCGACATGGGCGTGAGCGGCTACGAGATCGCGTCGGCGGCGGTCGAGCGGGTGGCGGTCACGCAGGGACCGTGAAGGCCGCCAGTTCGCCCAGGGCCGGCTGCAGCAGCCGGTAGCTCAGCCGCTCGGCCACCCGGAACGCGCCGAGCCCTTCGTAGAACGCGATGCCCCGCGCATTCGTCGCCTTCACGGGCCAGTCGATGCGGTGGCACCCCTGCGCGACGGCGCGCGCGGCCACCCAGGCCATGAGGGCGCGACCCGCCCCGGCGCTGCGGTGGCCCGACTTCACGTAGAGCTCCTTGAGCTGGCAGTGCCTGCGTTGTTCCGGTGCGAAGTCGACCAGCGAGAAGACCCAGGTGATCGCGGCCAGCCCGACCACGGTGCGCGCGTCTGTCGATGCGACTACGAGCTGGTGCGGTGAGCCGGGCGCCAGGAGATTGCCCAGCAGGTGTTCGCGCACCAGCTCGCGCGGCACGCGCGCGCCTTCGTTGTAGAAGGCGTGCAGTTCGGCCAGCAGCTCGATGAGCGAATCGTGTTGGGCTTCGGACACCAGATCGACGTGCATGGCATTTCCTTGGGGATGCGTCTTCGTGACTGCCGGATTCTGGCCCGCTCCGGATTCACGACGATCTTGTTACTCCCCGCTCCAGTCCTCGCGCGGCTAGATTGCCCTTCACCACTTCGAAAGGACAAGAACCATGAACCCGGCCTACACCGGCGGTTGCGCGTGCGGCGCCATCCGCTATGAGATTTCAGGGGAACCCGTGTTCCAGAACGACTGCCAATGCCTGGACTGCCAGCACAAGAGCGGCACGGGCCACGGCTCGTACCTCAGCTTCGCGGGTGCCGAGGTGAAGCAGACCGGCGCGGCCACGCTGTGGAGCCTCAAGGGCGACAGCGGCAACATCAAGACGCGCGCGTTCTGCCCGACCTGCGGCTCGCCCGTGTACATGACCTTCGCCGCGATGCCCGGCGTCTTCACCGTGCATGCCGCGAGCCTGGACGACCCGGGGCGCTACCGGCCGCAGGCGGTCACGTACGCGGTGCGCGGGCACGCCTGGGACTTCCTCGACCCGGCGCTGCCGAAGTTCGAACGGATGCCGCCGGGCTGAACTCAGCCCATGCGTTGCGACAGGAAATCGAGGAACGAGGTGATGCGCGCCGACAGCTGCGTGTTGCGGTAGTACACCGCGTTGACCGGCTGGCGCACGTCGACCGTGTCCTTCGGCAGCACCTGCACCAGCGCGCCGCTGGCGCGGTCGGCGGCGGTCATGAAGTCCGACAGGCAGACGATGCCCACGCCGGCCAGCGCCAACTGGCGCAGCGTCTCGCCGCTGGACGCGACCACGGTGGGCGCGATGGTCCATTCGTCGCCATGCACGCCGCGCAGCGGCCAGCGGTTGAGCGACTCGGGCTGCGTGAAGCCCAGCAGTGCGTGGCCGGCCAGCTCGTCGACCTTGCGCGGCTTGCCGTGGGCCTCGAGGTAGGCGGGGCTCGCGAGCACGCGCAGCCGGTGCGTGCCGAGCGGGCGCGCATGCAGCGTGGAATCACGCAGCGGGCCGATGCGGATCGCCACGTCGGTGCGCCGCTCCAGCAGGTCGATGGGCAGGTCGTCGGTGTCGAGCTCCAGGCTGATCTGCGGATAGAGCCGTCGGAACTCCGGCACCAGCGGCACGATGGCGTGCAGCATGAAGGGCGAGGCCGCGTTCACGCGCAGGCGCCCGGCGGGCTGCTGGCGGCGCGCGGCCATGTGCTCTTCGGCATCGTCGATCGCATCGAGGATGGCGCGCGTGCGCTGCAAAAAGGCGGCGCCTTCCTCGGTGAGCTCGAGCCGCCGCGTGGTACGCCGCATCAGCGTGGTGCCGAGCTTCTGTTCGAGCCGGCTCAGCGCGCGGCTGATGCCCGACACGGTCTGGCCCAGCTGGTCGGCCGCGGCGGTGATCGAGCCGGTGTCCACCACGGCGCGGAAGGCGACCAGTTCTTCGATGGTGGTTTTCATGGCGCCCGCGTCTGCGAAGAGAAGGGCGCGGTCAGGCCGCGGCTTCGGCTTCTTCGGGCATGTCGATGCGCGGCATCAGCGCGGCCAGCGCCTCGGCGTCGGTGCGGTAGCTGAAGAGCATCGGTCCCGGCGCGAGCAGGCCGGCACGTTCCAGCACCTGCATGGCCGGCAGCTTCATGCCGCTCAGGTGCAGGCGCACGCCCTTGGATTCCATCATCCGGCGGATCGAGCCGAACACCTCGGCGCCGGTGATGTCGATGCGGTTGATCGGCTGCGCGAACAGGCACACGTCGGTCAGGTCGGGGCGCTCGGCCAGCGCGACCGTGAGCGCGCGTTCCAGCGTGGAGGCGGAGGCGAAGTCGAGTTCGGCGTCCATGCGCACCGCATACAGCTGCGGCGCGAGCGGCGGCAGCTTCCAGAGGTGGCGGTCGCGCAGGCTGCCGTCGGGATGCAGGCCCACTTCGATGATGCGCGGGTGCAGGTGGCGGTACATGTAGTGCGCCAGGCTGGCGAGCAGGCCGCCCAGCACGCCCCAGTAGATGCTCGGCGCGGTGGCGATGGTGAGCACGAAGGTGCCGAAGGCGATGCCGGCTTCGAGCCGCGAAACGCGCCACAGCGCGGTGAAGCTCGACGGCTTCACCAGCCCGAGGATGGCCGTGACCACCACGGCCGCCAGCACCGCCTGCGGCACGTGGTACAGCAGCGGCATGAGCCACAGCAGCGCGCCGGCCACCACCGCCACGCTGAACAGCGTCGCCCAGCCGGTCTGCGCGCCCGCGTAAAGCGTGATGGCCGAGCGCGAGAACGACGAGCTGGTGGGGAACGACCCCGTGAAGCCCGAGGCCAGCTTGGCCAGCCCCTGGCCGATCAGGTCCTGGTTTTCGTTCCACAGCGTGCCGGCGCGGCCGTTGTCGACCTTGGCGCTCGACGCGGTTTCGAGAAAGCTCACCAGCGTGATCATCAGCGCGGGCAGTACCAGCGCGCTGAAGGTGTGCGCCGGCAGCAGGCCGGGCCAGTAGAAAGAGGGCAGGCCCGAGGGCAGGGCGCCCACCACGGCGCCGCCGCGCAGCGCGTAGTTGATGCTCCAGCTGATGGCGGCCGCGCCGGCCACCAGCGCCATCGTGGTCGGAAAGCGTGGCACCCAGCGCTTGCCCAGCCACAGCACGGCGATGCTGCCCAGGCCGAAGGCGATGGCCGTGAGGTCGGGCAGCGGCCCGCCCTGCAGCACCTGCGGGATGGTGCGCCCCGTGAAGCCCAGCAACGCGGGCAGTTGCGAGATCGCGATCAGCACCGCCGCGCCCTGCGTGAAGCCGATCAGCACCGGCGAATTGACCAGCCGCAGCAGCCAGCCGAAGCGCCCCGCGCCGAGCACGATCTGGATCGCGCCCGACATCAGCGTGAGCCACACCGCCATCGCCACCCATTCGTCGCTGCCCGCCACCGCCAGCGGCGCGAGCGACGCGCCCACCAGCAGGCTGGTGAGCGCGGTCGGCCCGACCGACAGCCGCTGCGACGAGCTGAACATCACGGCGATGAGCGCCGGAAACAGCGCCGCGTACACGCCCGTGACCAGCGGCATGCCGGCCAGCGCCGCATAGGCCACGCCCTGCGGCAGCACCATCAGCGCGACGGTGATGCCGGCCATGGCCTCGTTGCGCAGCAGCGCGGCGGACGGGCGGGGCCAGCCGAGGCAGGGAACCCAGCGTGCGAGGCGCTGGCGAAGAGACGGTGCGGGGGAAGAGGAGGGAGAAGCCGGATTCATGAAGCGGGGCGCGCGCACGGCGGGCACGCCGCGCGCGGAGAGCGGGAGAGAGAGAAAGAGCCTAGATCAGTGAGGTCGCGTTCTTCAGGACGTAGTCGCAGGCCTTTTCCTTGACCTTCGACGACAGCCCCTTGAGGTTGAGCGACTTGCCGTCGCCGCCCTTGAGCAGGCCCTTGGCACCGCTCGCGAAGTCGTTTTCCTGTTTCTTCTGGCCGGTGATCTTGGCCAGCAGCTTGTCCTTGACGGAGGCGGCATCGCCACCGAGGTAGTTGTTCTTGACGCAGTACTCGAGCACGCCGGCCGCGCTGCCGATGGTGCTGGAGCCGATGGCGGGCATCTTGAAGCCGCCGAGGCTGAGGCCGCTGAGCGCCGAGCTGCCACCGCTGCTGTTGCTGCTGCCTTGCGAGTTGACCGCCGCGCCGGCCTGTTCTTTCAGCTGGTCGAGCAGGTTGTTGGCCTGCACCGAAGCGCCTGCGGCGAGCAGGGCAAGGGCGACGAATGTGGAGCGAACGTGCATGGTGGCCTCCTTGGACGGACATGGGGGGAGAAGCGCCCACCAGCATACCGGAGAGCCCGGAATGTCTCTATCGCGCGGGGCACAGCGCCACGGGGTGCGCAGCGCCCGCAAGAGCACGCGGCTCAGCCTCGGCGGAACAGCAGCACCGAGTTCGTGCCGCCGAAGGCGAAGGAGTTGCTGATGGCGGCGTCGAGCGCGGGCGCGGCGCTGTCACCGGGGGCGACGAGGTTCATCCGGCAGTCGGGGTCGACCTCGCGGCAGTTCGCGTTGGGCGGCAGCTCGCGCCGGTGCAGCGCCAGCACGGTGATCAGCGCCTCGATGGCCCCGGCCGCGCCCAGCATGTGGCCGTGCAGCGCCTTGGTCGAGCTGACGCGCAGGGCGTCGAAATCGGCGCCCCAGACCTCGGCCAGCGCGTTGCGCTCGACCACGTCGCCGATGCGCGTGGCCGTGCCGTGGGCGTTGCAGTAGCCCACGTCGCGCGGCTGCAGGCCGGCCTGGCGCAGTGCGGCGCGCAGGGCGCGGGCCTGGCCCGGTGCGTCGGGCTTGGTGAGGTGGGTGGCGTCGCTGCTCAGGCCCCAGCCGGCCAGCGTGGCGTAGCGGCGGGCGCCGCGCGCGCGGGCGCGTTCGGCCGATTCGAGAATGAGGAAGGCCGAGCCTTCGCCCAGTGCGAAGCCGCTGCGGTCGGTGGCAAAGGGGCGCACCGCGCCGGCCGCTTCGCCGGGCTGGAAGCCGGCCAGGGTCTGCATGGCCTGCCAGGCCAGCACCACGCCCGGGACGATGAGCGCTTCGCTGCCGCCCGCGATGGCGATGTCGACCTCGCCGCGCTGCACCGCCTTGGCGGCCTCGGCGATGGCCACCGACGACGAGGCGCAGGCGACCGAGTACGTGAGCACCGGGCCCAGCACGCCGTTGCGCATCGCCACGTGGGCGGCCGGCGCATTGGGCATGAAGGCGGGAATGGTGAGCGGCGAGACGCGCCCGTTGCCGCGGTAGGCGGCTTCGAGCGCGGCGGCGCCGCCCATGCCGCAGCCGGCGTAGACGCCGACGCGCTCGGCATCGATGCCGGCATCGCTCATCGCCAGGCCCGCATCGCGCAGGGCGAGGTCGGCGGCGGCCACGGCCAGCTGGCTCACGCGGTCGACACCCGCGAGCTGCAGCTTGGTGAACCAGCGCGTCTCGTCGAAGGCGACCGTGGCGGCGGCGGCGGGCTTGGGGAGTTCGGGAAAGACCGGTGCGATGGCCGAGCGGCCCTGCAGCAATGCGTCGAACAGCGCGTCGGGCGCGTCGCCATGCGGCGCCATGACGCCCAGTCCGGTGACGGCGACTTCGTGCGTGCTCACGCTGTCTTGGCGGCCCGGACCTTGTCGACCAGTTGCGCGAGCTCGGCCAGGGTGTCGATGCTCGCGTCGTCGTCGGGCATGGTGATGCCGAAATGGTCTTCGATGGCGAACAGGAATTCGGCCAGGGCCAGCGAATCGAGTCCGCCGGTTTCACGCATCGAGGCGTGGGGGTCGAGCTTGGACGGTTCGATGCCGTACTTCTCGTGGATCAGGTCCTGCAATTCCTTCAGCGAACTCATCTGCGATGCCTGTCGTCTTGTGCCGCCGTTGATCGATGGGCTGCCTGTCCCTTGCGGGTGGCGGGCCACGGGGTCGATCCCTTCCTCGTTCGGCCTGTGTTGATGATCAATGGTGATTGATGATATCCGCTTCGACCTTAGGGAAATCCTCGGGGCGGCCCCAGATCAACGGGGGCCGGGGCGCCAGCGCAACGAGGGCAGCGCAAAGGCCAGCCCGAGCAGCGCGCCGGCCACCGCGTCGAGCACCACATGCTGCTTGACCGCCAGCGTGGAATAGGCAATGGCGGCAAACCAGGCCCAGTTGATCGCCTGCAACAGCCACGGCGTGCGCGCCGCGCGCAGCACGTCGGCCAGGCGCACGGCGGTGAAGATGGCGACCGCCACGTGCATCGAGGGGCAGGCGTTGCCCGCCGCGTCCACGCCCTGCAGCATCGCGAAGCCGGGGTAGCCCGAGACGTCGATGTCCAGCGGCGGGATCTGCGTCGGCCAGAAGTAGAAGAGGCCCAGGCCGCTCAGGCACAGCGCGCCGATCCACAGCCCGTAGACCACCAGCTCGCGAAACGTGAGCTGCAGCCCCGGCGCAAAGCCCACGTACACCCACAGCGACAGGTAGGCGCCGAGCGTGTAGGGCTGGAACGGAATCAGGTGGTCCAGCGCCGTCAGCGGCATCACCGTGACCGGAAAGGCCGGGTTGCGCAGCAGGTGGAAGTAGCCGATGAAGAACAGCCACGTGAAGGCCGTGGTGCCGACCGCCTTCAGCAGGAAATGGCGGCGGATGCGCAGCCAGATGTCGGCGGTCCACGTTGCAGGCCTGGCCTCGGCCGCGATGTGCAGGGGGATCGGTGAGTGCATGGTGTCGGTGTCGGTCGCCGATCTTGCCAGAGCACCATGGCGTGCCCCGCCCATGCCCTGCGGCATCAAAGGGTGGCCGGTCGCTTGCGGTGCTGGAACGAGGTGGGCGAGCGCCCCGTGGCCGCCTTGAACATGGCGCAGAAGGCGCTGTCGGTGGCGTAGCCGCTGGCCGACGCCACCTGGCTCACGGCCATGCCGCGCGCCAGCAGCGGGAGCGCGTGCGCCATCACGGCCTGCTGGCGCCATTGCTGCCAGCTCATGCCGAGCTGGTCGCGAAACAGCCGCGCCACCGTGCGCTCGCTGGCGCCGATGGCGGCGGCGCGCTCGGCCAGCGTGGCGCGGTCGGCCGGGTTGCGCAGCAGCGTCTCGCACAGCTGGCGCAGCCGCTTGTCGGAGGGCAGCGGCACGTCGATGCGGATCTGCGTGGCGCGCTCGACCTCGTCGACCAGCAACGGCGCGATCATGCGTTCGCGCTGCGGCGCGTGCGGGTCGGCCGGGGGCAGGCCGTCGGGCGTGGTGTCGAGCGCAAGCATCAGGGCGCGCAGCAGCGGGCTGATCTCGAGCACCTCGCACTTCTCCCAGGTGGGCGCGATCCAGGCGTGCAGGTAGACGGTGCGCAGCTCGGCGTCTTCGATCAGCGTGATGCTGTGCGGCATGTTGGCCGGCACCCACAGCGCGCGCGACGGCGGCACGATGTAGCTGCCATCCTGCGTGCTCAGGCGGATCACGCCGCGCGTCGAGAACGTGAGCTGCGGCCACGGGTGCTCGTGCAGCTCGACCAGCGTGTCGGCGCTCAGGAAGTGTTCCTTGGCGCGCAGCGGTCGCACCGCGTCGGGGGCGTACAGGTGCGGCGTGAGCGGGCCCACGCTGTTGGTCGGCGCGGTGGGCGTTCCGCGCGCCTTGGTGGGGGTGGCG
>NZ_JBWKYF010000034.1:0-65100 GCF_059423605.1 Variovorax sp. GW460-12-1-14-LB1 | reverse complement strand
CGCCCCCCCCCCCCCAACCCTTCGGGAAGGTCTGCCAGCGCGGGCCACTCGGCGTTGCGCTCCTTGCGCGTGCGCATGCACGCGCGGCGTCACGCGCCTTGATTGGCCCGCGCTGGCAGACCTTCGCGACCCCGGAAATAGGGTGAACAGGCCCTAATCGATCGTGGTGCCGGAGGCGCGGATCACCCGGCCCCAGCGTTCGGTTTCGCTGCGGATGTAGGCGGCCAATTGCTCCGGCGCGCCCGCGCCGTGCGCCCCCGGCGCGGCCGGCTCGAAGCCCTCGTTCTCGAGCTTCTGGCGCAGCGCGGGCTGCGCGACGAGGCGGGCGATCTCCTGGCTGCAGCGGTCGATGAAGGCCTTGGGCGTGCCCGCGGGCGCGACCACGCTCTGCCACGCCACCGCCTCGAAATCGGCGGTGCCTGCCACGCCCGACTCGGCCACGGTCGGCACGGCGGGGAAGGTCGGCTGGCGCTTGCGCGAGGTCACGGCCAGCGCGCGCAGCTTGCCGCTGCGTACGTGCTGCAGGGCCGGCGCGATGTCGGTGAACATGAGCTGCAGCTGGCCGCCGAGCAGGTCGGTCAGCGCGAGCGCGCTGCCCTTGTAGGGCACGTGCACCATGTTCGCCGCGGTCGCGACCTTGAACATCTCCGCGCCCAGGTGCTGCGGGCTGCCGTTGCCGGCGGAGCCGTAGCTCAGCGCATCGGGCCGCGATTTCGCGAGTGCCACCAGCTCGGCCAGCGTGTTCGCCGGCACCGACGGGTGCACCACCACCATCAGCGGCACGGCGCCGATGAGGCCGACCGGCGCGAAGTCTTTCGCGGGGTCGTACGAGAGCTTCTTGTAGAGCCACGGGTTGATGGCGAGCGTGGTGCTGGTCGCGACCAGCAGCGTCGAGCCGTCGGGCGCGGCGCGTGCCACCTGCGAGGCGCCGATGGCGGTGCCGGCGCCCGGCCGGTTGTCGACGATCACGGTGCGGCCCAGCGCGGTGCCCAGCTGCTGCGCGATGAGCCGCCCGAGCATGTCGGTCGTGCCGCCGGGCGCGTAGGGCACGACGAGGGTGATGGGCTTGTCGCCTTGCGCCCGCACGAGGGCGGGACCTGCGGCGCAGGCAGCGGCGGACAGCGCGCCCAGATGGCGCAAGGCATGGCGACGGTTCATTGGCTTGTCTCTCTTTCTTTTTCGGATGTCGGTGCGGCCACCACGGCGGCGCCGCGCAGCAGGTCGACCAGCGCGAGCGCGTCGGCCGGCACGGCATGCCCGCGCCAGGCCACGTGCTGGTCGGGGCGCGAGATGACGAGTGGCCGGTCGTACACGGCGGTGGCGGCCGAGGCGCGGATGTCCAGCGTGCGCAGCGGCAGGCCGCGCGCCGCGGCGGCGGCTTCGAGCGGCGCGACATCGATCGCGGGATCGAAGCGCAGCAGCGTGTAGCCCTCGCCGGGCATCGCCATCGCGTCGTACAGCGAGCGCCCGTCGTCCAGCCACAGGTGCGGCGTGCGGCAGCCCGGCACGGTCGAGGGCGTGAACTCGTACATCGTGTAGGCGGGCGCGGCCTCGCCGTCGTAGGCGATGAGCGGCGAGCCCTCGTAGAAGTAGCCGAAGTTGAGGCCACCGCAGCAGTACTGCTGCACGTTCAGGTCGTACAGCGCCTGGCCGCGCGCGGCGCGCAGCGCGTCGCCCTCGGGCCCGGGCGCCTCGATGTTCTCGGGCACGCCTTCGCGCTGGCGCTGGAGCGCGAGCGCGTGGTTCATCGCGAACCGCGACACCTGCTCGGTGATCGGCTGGCGCTCGGCCTCGTGCGCCGCGAGCGCGCCCTCGGCCAGCCAGCCGTGCAGCCGGCCCGCGAGCAGCCACGAGAGGTTCATCGCATCGGCGATGCCGGCGTTCATGCCGTAGCCCGCCATCGGAATCCACAGGTGCGCCGCGTCGCCGCAGATGAACACGCGGCGGTCGCGGAAGCGGTCGGCCACGAGCCGGCGGCCGACCCAGTCTTCGTTGGAGATCACTTCGTACTCGAAGTCGTCGCCCACGCCCAGGATCTGGCGGATCGCCCAGTCGCGGTTGATCGAGTCGAAGTCGGTCTCCTCGGGCAGCAGGTAGTTGTGCAGCAGCCAGGTCTCGCGCCCGTCGATGGCGTACACGTTGCCGCAGCGGCGCGGGTTCAGCGCGAAGGTGGCCCAGGCCGGCGGGTGCTTCAGCAGGCCCAGCAGCGCGGGCGCGCGAAAGTAGGTCGACTGCACGCGGCCCACCACGTCGGTGCCGTGCAGGCTGGCGCCGATCTTCTTGCGCACCGTCGAGCGACTGCCGTCGCAACCGACGAGGTACTGGCAGCGGATGCGCACCGCGCGGCCGTCGTCCAGGTCCACGCCCGTGGCCCACACGCCCTCGTCGTCCTGCTCGAAGTCGTCGATGCGCGTGCGGTTGCGGATGCGCAGGCCGGGCGTGGCCTCGGCATGCGCGAACAGCACCGGCTCCAGGAAGATCTGGTTGATGCGGTGCGGCGGCTCGGCCGTGGGCCACCAGGTGTCGGGGCCGCCGGTGGCGGTGTAGCGCTCGCGGCGCGCGGGGATCGGAATGCGCGACAGCTCCATGCCCGTCACGGCCGTGCGGTAGGCCACGTCGTTCGGGTAGTCCGCCGGCAGGCCCGCGTCGCGCAGTGCCTGCGCCACGCCCAGGCGGCGGAACACCTCCATCGAACGCGCCGCCACGTGGTTGCACTTCACGTTGGGTGGTTCGCCGCGGTGGCGGATCTCGGTCATCAGCACGTCGATGCCGCGTTGCGCCAGGTCGATGGCCAGCGTCAGCCCCACGGGGCCGGCGCCGACGATCAGCACCTGGGCTTGCAGTTGCTCGGTCATGGGTTGCTTGTCTCCAGATTCTTGTGAGGCGCCATTACAGTGCCGAACCGGCTCGCGGAAAAAGTGAAACTTTCATGGCCATTCATAAAAAACCACTATCAATGCGCGGCGTGCCCTCTGTGCGGCAACTGCGCGCGTTCGCGGCCGTGTACCACAGCGGCCAGCTGTCGAGCGCGGCGGCTGCGCTGTCGCTGACCCAGCCGGCCGTCAGCGTGCTGCTGCGCGAGCTTGAAGCGCGGCTCGGCGTGCGCCTGTTCGACCGCACCACGCGTTCGCTGCAACGCACCGAGGCCGCGAACGAAGCCATTGCCTATGCCGAGCGCGTGCTGGCCGAACTCGATGCGCTGGGCACCGGCATGGCCGAGCTGGCGGCGGGCCGGCGCGGGCGCGTGCGCATCGCGGCCACGTCCACCATCGCGCAGACGCTGATGCCCAAGGCCCTGCGCCGCTACCTCGACCTGCATCCCGACGTGAAGGTCGCCATCGAAGACTGCGCGCCCGGGCAGTTCGTGGAGAAGGTCCTCGGCGAGCAGGTCGACTTCGGCGTGGGCACGCTGCAGGCGCGCACGCCGGGGCTGGACCAGCGCGTGTTCGTGCACGACCACCTCGCGGTGATTGCCGACCGCGACCTGCGCCTGCCCGGCGCCGACCGCATCACCTGGCGGCAGCTCGCGGGCCATCCGCTGATCACGGTCAAGCCGGGGTACGGCGTGCGCAGCAGCATCGACATCGCCGCCGCAACCGCCGGCGTGCGGCTGGACATCGCCTACGAGGTGACGCTCTTGACCACGGCGCTCGCGATGGCGGCCAGCGGCCTCGGCCCGGCGCTGCTGCCGGCGTCGATCCTCGCGCATGCCGACCACACGCGGCTGGTCGCGCGGCGGCTCATGCGCCCGACGGTGGCGCGCAACATCGCGGTCGTGACGCGGCAGGGCCGATCGCTCTCGCCGGCCGCGGCGGCGTTCGCGGACCTGCTGGTGCGCGAATTCGCCATCGCCTGAACCGCGCCCCCTAAACTCGCTGCATGGCCAAGGACAAAACAACTTTCGTCTGCAGCGAATGCGGCGGTACCAGCCCCAAGTGGCTCGGAAAATGCCCCAGCTGCGGTGCATGGAACACACTCATCGAACAGGTCGCCGGCGCGGCCAACGGACCGGCCAACAACCGCTTCGGCACGCAGTTCGCGTCGCTCGCGGGCGCGTCCGAACTCGCCACGCTCTCGGAAATCGAAGCCACCGATGTCGCACGCACGCCCACCGGGCTCAACGAGCTCGACCGCGTGCTCGGCGGCGGCATCGTGTCGGGCGGCGTCACGCTGATCGGCGGCGACCCGGGCATCGGCAAGTCGACGCTGCTGCTGCAGGCGGTCGATGCGCTGCAGCGCGCGGGGCAGAACGCGCTGTACGTCACCGGCGAGGAAAGCGGCTCGCAGGTGGCGCTGCGCTCCAAGCGGCTCGGGCTCGACCACTCGCAGGTGCAGGTGCTGGCCGAGATCCAGCTCGAAAAGATCATCGCCACGCTCGACGCCACGCGCCCGGCCATCGCGGTGATCGATTCCATCCAGACCGTGTACTCCGACCAGCTCACCTCCGCGCCCGGCTCGGTGGCGCAGGTGCGCGAATGCGCGGCGCACCTCACGCGCTTTGCCAAGACCAGCGGCACGGCCGTGGTGCTGGTGGGCCACGTCACGAAAGAGGGCGCGCTGGCGGGCCCGCGCGTGCTCGAGCACATGGTCGACACGGTGCTGTACTTCGAAGGCGACACACACTCGAGCTTTCGCCTCGTGCGCGCCATCAAGAACCGCTTCGGCGCGGTGAACGAGATCGGCGTGTTCGCCATGACCGAGCGCGGCCTGAAGGGTGTGACCAACCCGAGCGCGATCTTCCTGAGCCAGCATGCCGAGCCCGTGCCCGGCAGCGTGGTGCTGGTCACGCTCGAAGGCACGCGGCCGATGCTGGTGGAAATCCAGGCGCTGGTCGACAACGGCGGGCCGAGCCCGCGCCGCCTCTCGGTGGGCCTGGACCGCGACCGCCTCGCGATGCTGCTGGCCGTGCTGCACCGCCACGCGGGCGTGGCCTGCATGGACCAGGACGTGTTCGTCAACGCGGTGGGCGGCGTGCGCATCAGCGAGCCCGCGGCCGACCTGGCCGTGATGCTGGCCATCACCTCGAGCCTGCGCGGCAAGCCGTTGCCCAAGGGCTTCATCGCCTTCGGCGAAGTCGGCCTGGCCGGCGAGGTGCGGCCCGCGCCGCGCGGCCAGGAGCGCCTGCGCGAAGCCGCCAAGCTGGGCTTCAGCGTGGCCGTGGTGCCGAAGGCCAACGCGCCGCGCAAGGGCACGAAGGAGATCGAGGGCCTGACTATCCACCCGGTCGACCGCATCGAGGAAGCGATGGACGTGGTGCGACGGCTCGACTGACGCGCACCCGCACGACAACACCCCCACCAGGAGACCCCCATGCAACTCATCGTCTCCGCCGGGCTGATCGCCGTGGTCGTGCTGTGGGGGTTGATTTCTCCCGCGTCGCTCGACCGCGTGTTCAGCACCGCGCTTGCCGACATCACGCGCAACTTCGGCTGGTTCTACCTGTGGGTGGTGCTCGGGCTGGTGGTGCTGGCCTTCTTCCTGGCGTTCAGCCGCTTCGGTGACCTGAAGCTGGGCGACGAGGACGACGAGCCCGAGTTCTCCATCGGCGCCTGGTTCGCGATGCTGTTCGCGGCCGGCATGGGCATCGGCCTGGTGTTCTGGGGCGTGGCCGAGCCGATCTCGCACTACGCGAACCCGCCGCCCGGTGTGATCCCCGGCACGCCCGATGCGGCCGGTGTGGCCATGCGCTACGCCTTCTTCCACTGGGGGCTGCACCCCTGGGCGATCTACGGCATCGTCGGCCTGTCGATCGCCTTCTTCAGCTTCCGCCGCAAGGCGCTGCCGCTGGTCAGCTCGGCCACCGAGGCGCTGCCGTGGCGCTTCGTGCAGCGGCTGTCGCCGGCCTTCAACGTGCTGGCCGTGGTGGCCACCGCCTTCGGCGTGGCGGCCTCGCTGGGCATGGGCGCCACGCAGATCAACAGCGGGCTGCACGCGGCCTTCGGTACGGACATCGGCCGCTGGACGCAGGCGGTGATCATCGTGGTGACGACGGTGCTGTTCATCACCTCGGCGGTCACGGGCGTCGAGCGCGGCGTGAAGTGGCTGTCGATGGGCAACCTGGTGCTGGCGGCGCTGCTGGCGCTCACGGTGCTGGTGGTGGGGCCGACCATCGCCATCGTCGAGACCTTCACCAACACGCTGGGCTCGTACCTCGCCGAGTTCGTGCGCATGAGCCTGCGCATGAACCCGTTCCGCAACAGCTCGTGGGTGGCCGACTGGACGCTCTTCTACTGGGCCTGGTGGCTGGCGTGGTCGCCGTTCGTGGGCCTGTTCATTGCGCGCGTGTCGCGCGGCCGCACGATCCGCCAGTTCATCCTGGGCACGGTGATCGCGCCCACGCTGGTGGGCTTCGCGTGGTTCTCGGTGTTCGGCGGCGCGGCGCTCAATTTCGAGATCTTCCAGGGCGTGCCGCTGGTCGAGTCGGTGAAGGCCGACGTGTCGACCACCATGTTCGTGATGTTCAAGGCGATGCCCATGGGCGGGCTGCTGTCGATCGTGGCCACGCTGCTGGTGTTCGTGTTCTTCGTGACCTCGGGCGATTCCGCGACGCTGGTGCTGGGCATCATGAGCACGAAGGGCAATCCGAACCCGCCTGCCCGCGTCAAGATCACCTGGGGCGTGCTGGTGGCGGCGATTGCGCTGAGCCTGCTGTTCGCAGGCGGCATCAAGGCCATACAGACGGCGACCATCGTGTTCGCGCTGCCCTTTGCGTTCGTGATCCTGCTGATGGCGCTGTCGGTCACGCTGGCCATCCGCGACGACTGGAACGCCGAGCAGAAACGCGAACGCGAGCTGCGGCGCAAGATGCGGCAGCTCGTGAACTGGTAGGACGGACAAAAAAACGCCCGGCGCGCGGTGGACACGCGCCGGGCCTACCCTCCCTACCTTCCCTGGCCTCCCTGGCCTTCTCTGATTCTTTGCTTAGCTTCCGATGTGCATCGTGAACGCCGGCCCGTTGTTGAGCACGCACTGGCCGCTGCCCAAGGTGGCGGAGTTCATCGTGTACTGGCAACTCAGGTTGCCGCCGCGACTGCCGGTGGCGTTCGCCACCCCGGCGGTGCGCGAGCCGGCCACGCGGGTCGCCTCTCCCTGAAACTGTTCGGCACCGATCTGTGCATTGAAGTGGCCGCGGCCGTTCATGTCGTTGGTCACCGTGCCCCCGACGGCGCCGTAGCGCGCGGCTTCGGCGTTCGACGGATACAGCCGCGCGCTGAAGGTCTGTGACACCGGCCCCGGTGCGACGGCGTAGCTTTGCTGCGACGGCGCGATGGGAGCGGGTTGTCCGAGCGGCACCACGTAGCAGCCGCTGAGGACGGTGCCCGCGAGTGCGGCGGCAAGGGTGAGTCGAACGATGGTGACGGAACGCGGGATGTTCATGCGTTTCTCGGTGGCCCGGGCAGATGCCCGTGCGGCGAAATGTGCCCGCACCCGCCCCGGCACCGTGTGCCTTTCGCCGGGAGTACCGCTTTCTGCGCCCGGCGGTAGCCACGGCGGCTACTGCGGCGGGGTCGGGGCCGCACAATCGCGGGCCGTTTCCCCCTGTCGCCGAATGAAATCCACCGCACCGCCCATTGCCGCCGTCATGGTCCACGTCACCGATGTGAACGCGGCACTGCGCTGGTACGCCGACGCCTTCCCCGATGCGGTGCCGATGTCGATCGGCTCGCCGGCCTTCGAGTGCCTGTCGGTCCACGGCGTGCTGCTGGAGCTCGTGCCGGCCGACGCGAAGGTCGGCGCCGGTGCCTCGGGCTCGGTCGTGTACTGGAACGTTGCCGACTTCGATGCGGCGCTGGCCCATCTCGAGGCCTGCGGCGCGCCGCTGTACCGCGGCCCGCTGCGGCTGGAGGGCGACGAACACATGGCGCAGGTGCGCGACCCCTGGGGCAACTGCATCGGCCTGCGGGGGGCTTCCACCGGGCGGCGACAATGCGCCCCATGAATTTCCAGAAATTGCTGGTGCCCGTGGGGGCCGTCGTTCTCCTCGGCCTGTCCTGGCACCAATACGGATGGGGCGGCGTGGCGTTCGCCGGCGGTGCGATCGTGATGTTCCTGCTGATGCACTTCAACCGCACGATGCAGGTGCTCAAGCGGGCCGCCGACCGGCCCATCGGCACGGTGGCGAGTTCGGTGATGCTGAATGCCAAGCTCAAGCCCGGCGTGACGCTCATGCACGTCATCGCGATGACGCGCGCGCTCGGCGAGCTGCGCTCGCCCGAGAACGAGCAGCCCGAACTGTACCGCTGGACCGATGCCGGCGGCTCCTACGTCGATGCCGTGTTCAACGGCGGCAAGCTGCAGAGCTGGACGCTCACGCGGCCCGAGACGCCGGCCGACGAAGAAACGCCCGCGGCCTGACGGCGGCGCGGGCGCTTCGCCTGACTCAGAACGTCAGAACGGCGCGTCTTCTTCTTCGGGCGTGTCGGCCTGCGCCGCAGGCGCCGTGGCAGCAGCCTTCGGCGCTTCGTCCGGCGGTGCTGCAGAGAACGCCGCCTCGCCGCCCAGCGCGTCGAGCAGCGCCGGCACCAGCTGGCCGAGTTCGCCGGTGGCAATGGCCACGTCGGCGTCGAAGTTGTCTTCCTTCTTGCCGCCCGCCGCACCGTCGCCCGTGCCTTCGAGGAAGGTGATCTTGCGGATCAGCAGGCCGTGCGTGAGCTCGAAGGACACGCGGTCGTCCCAGGTGAGCGCCAGGCGCGTCGGGCGCTTGCCGTCGGTGATGTGCTGCTTGACCTCGTCGATGTCCAGTGCGTGCTTGGCGTAGCGCACCACGGCCTTCGAGTCGTCGGAGGCCTTGAGCTCGCACTCGCGATCAATGCTGAAGCCGGCCGGCGGCTCCTGCGTCAGCAGCCAGTTGGCCATGGCGGCGGCCGGCTCGATCTGCGTGTTGATCAGCGCCACGGCAAAGCCGTCGAGCGACTTCACGAGGCTGGTGACCACTTCGTCGGCGCGCGCGGCGTTGCCGCAGTTGATCACGAGGCGGTTCTCGGCCTTGTCGATCCACACCGTCACGCGCGCGCTGCGCGTGAAGGCCATGGGCAGCAGCTCCAGGGTGATGTCTTCCTTGAGCTCCTTCTTTTCCTTCTTGCCGGGCTTGCGGCCGGTGGTGGTCTCGATGTGGGCGCAGCGCTCGTCGAGCTTGCGGCGCACCACGGAGCCGGGGACCTGCTTGCTCTCGATCATGTACTCGACCAGCCACTGGCCGTCGATGGATTCGACCAACGGGCCGTTGGCTTCGCCGCGGGGCTCGACCCAGCCGGCGGACTTTTCCTGCGAGGGGCCGCAAGGCACGAAGCGTTGCTTGGCCAGCCCTTCTTCTGCCTCGGTCAGTGATTGGGACCAGGCAGGTTCGATGCGATAGACGATGACGTTCTTGAATACGGACACGGGAACCCTTTTTCCACTGGTTGGCACAACCGGCCATTGTCGGGCACCCGGTTCCGGGCTCGGCCGTAAAATCGAAAGCTTTTGCGACTTCCCAGTGGGTCGCACCCCCACACCGCTCCCAAAGGAATCAGGAAATGAGCTCGATCCCCCCCTCGCTGGACGACCGTGACGGCAAGATCTGGATGGACGGCGAACTCGTGGACTGGCGCGACGCCAAGATCCACGTGCTGAGCCACACGCTGCACTACGGGTGCGGCGCCTTCGAGGGCGTGCGCGCCTACAAGACGGCCGATGGCAGCACGGCGATCTTCCGCCTGGCCGAGCACACCGAGCGCCTGTTCAACAGCGCCAAGATCCTGCGCATGAAGATCCCGTTCTCGCAGGAACAGCTGAACGAAGCCCAGAAGCAGGTCGTGCGCGAGAACAAGCTCGAAAGCTGCTACCTGCGCCCCCTGATCTGGATCGGCTCCGAGAAGCTGGGCGTGAGCCCCAAGGGCAACAAGATCCACGCCATGGTCGCGGCCTGGTCGTGGGGCGCCTACCTCGGCGAAGAAGGCATGCGCCGCGGCATCCGCGTGAAGACCTCCAGCTACACCCGCCACCACGTCAACATCACGATGACGCAGGCCAAGACGGTGAGCAACTACACCAACTCGATCCTCGCCAACATGGAAGCGCTGGACGACGGCTACGACGAAGCGCTGCTGCTCGACGCGAGCGGCTTCGTGTCCGAAGGCGCGGGCGAGAACGTGTTCGTGGTCAAGGGCGGCGTGGTCTACACGCCCGACCTGTCGGCTGGCGCCCTGAACGGCATCACGCGCAACACCATCCTGCACATCTGCAAGGACCTGGGGATCGAGCTGGTGCAAAAGCGCATCACGCGCGACGAGGTGTACGTGGCCGACGAGGCCTTCTTCACCGGCACCGCCGCTGAAGTCACGCCCATCCGCGAACTCGACCGCATCGAGATCGGCAACCGGGGCGACGGCGGCGCGCGCGGCCCGGTCACCGAGAAGATCCAGTCGGCCTTCTTCGACATCGTGAACGGCAAGAACCCCAAGTACGCCCACTGGCTCACGAAGGTCTGAGGAACAACATGTCCACCAATGCAGTCGTCGAACTCCTCGCGAAGGAGCTCAACCACCAGGGCGGCGTGTTCTGCCCCAGCCCCAAGGCCGACATGAAGCTCTGGAACAGCCACCCGAAGGTCTACCTCGACGTGGCGCGCACCGGCGAAGCCAAGTGCCCGTACTGCGGCACGGTGTACCGCCTGAAGGCGGGCGAGACCGTGTCCAGCCGTCACTGAGCGGCCAGGCGGAAAAAAGAAACCGGCCCGGCCCTTGCGGCCGGTTTTTTCGTTTCAGCTTGGCCGGGCCCTCGGCCACAGGCCGCGCCACGGATCGGGGTCCTGCGATTCCTGCGCCAGCCGCAGGTAGACCATCGCGATCCACAGCACCGCCAGCCCGATCTGCGCGTCGCGCATCGCCGAGTTCACGCTCGACGCGATGAGCGCGATGAGCGTCGCGGCCAGCGCGTAGCGCCCGGCGATGTCGGGCCGGCGCCAGGCCTGCCAGACGGCGACCAGCATGATCGCCAGCAGGCTCAGGATGCCCGGGATGCCGCTTTGCGCGCCCACCCAGAGGAAGTCGTTGTGCGGCATGTTGGAGTCGGCGAACAGCGCCGGGCCGCGCTTGTGCCATTGGTCGGTCCAGCCGCCGATGCCCCAGCCCGCGACGGGCTGGTCGGCGATCATGGCGCCGGTGTCGCGGTACATGTAGTAGCGGATGATCCAGCTGCCGTGGAACACGGCGCCGGTCTGCGCCTTCTCGAGCTCCTCGATGCCGGTCTCGACCTTCTGCTGCAGCTGCGGCAACTGGTACAGGCTTGCGCCGATCACCACCGCGCCCAGGATCAGCGCCGCCGACAGCGCTTTCAGGTGGTTCTTCCACTGGTGCAGGCAGACCACCGGAATCACCAGCAGCAGCGCGAGCACCGAGGTGCGCGACGTGAGCGGCAGCGCGACGACGGCGCCCAGCCCGAGCACGAGCGCGAAGGCCGCCAGTGCGCGCAGGGGCCGGTGCCCCGTGATCTGCGACAGCCCATAGACCGCGGCGCTGGCTGCGACGATGCTGAAGAGCAGCGCGTTGCTGATCGACTTGTTGCCCACTTCCATCACCACGCCGCGCAGCGCGCCCGGCACCGGAAAGCCCAGGCTGTAGTGCAGCACGATGAGCACGATGTTGAGCGCCGCGATCAAGAGGAAGCCGCGCAGCGCCCACAGCGCCTCTTCGCGCGTGAGCGCCATCGCCATCAGGAAGGTGAAGGCGATGCGCAGCCCGTGGAACAGGTTGGAGGGGGTCTCGGGGTAGTGCGGCCGCACGGCCAGCACGATGAAGGTCCACGCCACGTAGGCGACCACCGGCCACCACAGCGGGTTGGCGCGCAGCCGCGCATAGCGCTCGCGCAAGCCGCCGCCCACCAGCAGGGCAAGCAGCAGCACGATGGCCGACAGGTAGGTGACGCCGACCGGCATGAACACCACCAGCCCCCAGAACATGGCCGCGGGCCGAACGATGTGCGATCTCTGCATAGGGGCGGGATTTTAGGTGCGGCCCCTCGGCCGAACCTGACTTGCCCCTGCGCACCCGAAGGCGCTCAGTGCGCTGCGGCGGCAGGGCCTTTGGCCGGCAGGCGGATCACGAAGCTAGCGCCCCCGCCCGGCCGGTCTTCGCACTGCACCGATCCGCCGTGGCGCTCGGCGATCGACTTCACCAGCGCCAGCCCCAGGCCGACGCCGCCGTTGCGCTCGCTGGCGCCCGGCAGGCGGTAGAAGGGTTCGAAGATGCGTTCGCGCAGCGTTGCCGGCACGCCCGGCCCGCGGTCGTTGACGCGCACCGTGGCGTAGCCGCCGGCGCTGCCGAGTTCGACGCTGATCTCGCCGGCGCCGTAGCGGCGGGCGTTCTCGAGCAGGTTGCGGATCGCGCGGCGCAGCAGGCGCGACACGCCTGGCACGGTGAGTGTGGCGTTGTCGGTGCCTTCGGCCAGGTCGAGCTCGGCGTTCACCTGCGCGCATTCTTCGGCGGCCAGGCCGGTCAGATCGACGGCTTCGATGGTGCCCATGTCGGCCTCGCTGGCGTCGAGCCGGCTGGCCAAGAGGATCTCGTCGATGAGCTGGTCGAGTTCGCCGATGTTGCGCGAGATTTCCTCGCGCGCCGCCGGGCTGGGCTGGTCGCCCATGAGTTCCAGGCCCATGCGGATGCGGGTGAGCGGCGAGCGCAGCTCGTGCGAGGCGTTCGCCAGCAGCGACTTGTGGGAACGCACGAGCTGCTCGATGCGTTCGGCGGAGGCATTGAATCGCTTGGAGAGATCGGCCACTTCGTCTTGTCCTTCCTCGATCACGCGCGCCGAGAGGTCGCCCTCGCCCCAGCGCTGCACGCCGCGCTGCAGGGTCTCGAGCCGCTGGGTGATGCGCCGCACGATCGGGTAGACGCCCAGCGCCACCGCCACGCCCACCAGCGCAATCATCCAGCCCAGCCCGAACGGGGTGCGCCAGGGCGCGAAGCCGCCGGTGCCGGTGGGGCGCTCGCGCGGCGCCACGCGCAATGTCATGTCGCGGCCGTCGCTCAGCTGCACGTCGAACTCCAGGCCCTGGCCGGGCACGCGCATGGCCTTGCCGGTGCCGATGGTGCGGTCTTCGTTGTCGAGCACGACCACCTCGCGCGGCACGGGCGCCAGGCGCTCGCGCTCGGCCTCGGCGGCCACGCGCACGATCCAGTTGGCCATCAGCGTGAGGATGACCACGCCGCCGACCACCGCGAGCCAGATGCGGACGTAGAGGTGGCGGCGGTAGAGGCTGCGCAGCATCGCGGGGCGGTCCGGGTCAGTCTTGCTGCTTGGCGAACACGTAGCCCACGCCGCGCACGGTGAGGATGCGCTTGGGGTTCTTCGCGTCGACCTCGATGGCGGCGCGGATGCGGCCCATGTGCACGTCGATCGAGCGGTCGAAGGCCTCGAGCTCGCGGCCGCGCACGGCTTCCATGATCTGGTCGCGCGTGAGCACGCGGCCCGCGCGCTCGGCCATCGCCACCAGCAGGTCGAACTGGTAGGAGGTGAGGTCGGCCAGCGTGCCGGCCACCGACACGGTGCGCGCGTTGCGGTCGATCTCCAGCGTGCCGAAGCGCATCACCGTGGAGGCTTCGGCCTCGGTGGCGTTCTCGCTTCGCCGGCGCAGCACGGCGCGGATGCGCGCCAGCAGCTCGCGCGGCTCGAAGGGCTTGGGCAGGTAGTCGTCGGCGCCGATCTCCAGGCCGATGATGCGGTCCATCGGGTCGCCCTTGGCCGTGAGCATCAGCACCGACACCTTGGCCAGCGGGCCGGGCAGGGCGCGGATGCGGCGGCAGACCTCGAGCCCGTCGGTGTCGGGCAGCATCAGGTCGAGGATCACCAGGTCGGGCGCGTGCTGCTGCAGCTGCTCCAGGCCGGTGGCGCCGTCGCCGGCGTGGTTGAAGGCGAAACCCGACTGCGTCAGGTACTCGCCCACCATCTGCGCCAGGCGGGCGTCGTCTTCGATCATCAGGAGTTGGGGGGTGCTCATGCGCTTCATGGTCGTTCACCGGGAGCAAGCGGGCTTGAACGCTCCGTAAAGTTGGGTAAACGCAGCATCGCCCTGTCAACCTGGATCGCTGCGAAAAACATAGCGCCTCGCCCAGGTTGCGTGGGCGCCATGCGGCAATGATGACGTACCGGGGCGCGGTTGCGTGTGTCAACACGCACCGCCGCCCCCGGGCGCAGGCCGGTCAGCCCGCGGCCTGCAGGCGCAGCCGCAGGGCCAGCGCGGCCGACAGCGGCAGGTCGATGGGCGCGTCGGCGCTGCCCGGGGCCTGGGCCAGCGCCTCGAACAGGGGCAGGGCGTCGGCCATCGGGTTGATGTCGTTCAGCGTGGCGGCGGCGGCCGAGCGCGGCGCGGTCGCCGTGCCGGCGGCATCGCCGACCAGCGACCAGTCGAGGCTGGCCACCGTGCGGGCCGTGCGTTCGGGCGCGATCACCAGCGCCACGGCCAGCAGGCCGCGGCTGTCGGTCACCGAGGCCAGCGCGCCGACCGTGGGGGCGTCGTAGCCCACCAGCAGCACCGGCGTCTGGTCGGCCGCGCACTGCACGGCCGCTTCGAGCAGGCCGGCGGCAAAGCTGTGGCCGTAGGCCGAGACGGCGTTGCTGGCCGCCATGCAGCCGGTGCCGATGGTCCAGTAGCCCACGGCCGCGTTGTGCACCGAGTTGTGGAACTTGGTGGGCGACAGCATCTTCGGGTCGCCCGCGAGCGTGCTGCACATGTAGTCGTTGATCGACAGGTCGCCGTGCGCCGACGTGAACACGCAGGGCACGTCGGCCGCGGGCCGGTCGGCGCCCGCGATGGCCGCGGCGGCCACTTCGAGCGCCAGTGCCACGGTGTCGGGTGCGCGGCGGCGCTCGGCCGGGGCCAGCACCTGCGGCGAGGGCCGCTTGGCGGGCGGATCGGCCAGCGCGCCTTCGCCGCGGAAGGCCGCGCGCGCGGCGTCCCAGCCGGGCAGCGTGGGGGTCCAGAAGGCGGGGCCTTCGATGTAGAGCGTCGGAGGCGTGTTCATGCGGTCACCGCCTTGCCGAAGACCAGCGCGCAGTTGTTGCCGCCGAAGCCGAAGGAGTTGGACAGCGCGTAGCGCACCTCGCCCTTCGCAGGTTCGAGCTTGATCTGCGGGCCGAAGCCTTCGTCCAGCGTGCGTGTGTTGACCGTGCCCGGCATCAGGCCGCGCTCGATTGCCAGCAGACAGACCACGGCCTCGACGATGCCCGCGGCGCCCAGCGTGTGGCCCATGAAGCCCTTGGTCGAGCTGGCGTGCGTGCGCGCCGGGAAGCGGCGCGCCACCAGCGCGCCCTCGACCTCGTCGTTCTTCTGGCTCGCCGTGCCGTGCATGTTGATGTAGTCGATGGCGTCGGCCGACAGGCCCGCGCGCGCCAGCGCGTCGTCGAGTGCGCGCTCGGCGCCCAGGCCCTCGGGGTGTGGCGTCGACATGTGGTGTGCGTCGCTCGCCTCGCCGTAGCCCAGCAGCTGCGTGGCGCTTTCGCCCGCCTGCACGCGCTCGACCAGCGCGAAGCCGGCTGCCTCACCCAGGCTGATGCCCTTGCGTTCGGCGTCGAAGGGCCGGCAGGGCTCGGTGGAGACCAGCTCCAGCGAGTTGAAACCGAACAGCACGCTGCCGCACAGCGTGTCGGCGCCGCCGACCACGGCCGCGTCGGCCAGGCCCAGGCGGATCAGGCGCTCGGCCGAGGCGAACACCTTGGCGCTGGACGAGCAGGCGGTGGAAATCGTCTCGCTCGGGCCGTCGATGCCCAGCACCTGCTGCACGAACATGGCCAGCGAATGCGGCGTGTGGACGGCCGCGCGGCGCTGGTCCGGCGGAAAGTTGCCGTCGGCGTCGAGCTGCGTGTAGGCCAGCTCGGTCTCGCCGATGCTGGCCGTGGAGGTGCCGAGCACCAGCGCGATGCGCGTGGCACCGTACTTCTGGCGCGCGGCGGCTACGGCCTCGAGGAAGCCGTCGGCCTGCAGGCCCAGCCAGGCCAGCCGGTTGTTGCGGCAGTCCCAGAACGCGGCCGATTCGGGCAGGCGGACGTCTTCCAGGCCGTCGACACGGCCGATCCAGGTCGGCAGCGGCGCCTCGCCGAAATCGTTGGCGCGCAGGCCGCTGCGCGAGTGCGCGAGTGCGTCGGCGTGCGCTTCCTTGCCGACGCCGACGGCCGAGGTGGCCGTGTAGGCACTGATTTGAAGGGGAGAAATTCGGGACGGCACGATGGATGTGGGGGCAGGCGACAGGCGAAAGGGCGTCGGCGACAGAAGAAAAAGCGGGAAAGCGCAATTTTCACGCAATGAATGTCGCAGCCTACCAGCGTTGCGTATCAGGTTGCGTCGGCTGTTTCCTATAGATGACAGCTCCGGCGCAGGCCCTATTGACGCTCGCCGTCGCCTGTGCGGGCCGCCATGCGCGAGGCCAGCGCCACCAGCAGCAGCACCGGCACGCCCAGCAGCGCGGTGGCGGTGAAGAAGGTGCTGTAGCCGTAGGCGTCGACAAACGCGCCCGAATAACCGGCGATGAACTTCGGCAGCAGCAGCATCAGCGAGCTGAACAGCGCGTACTGCGTGGCCGAGTAGCTGATGTTGGTCAGGCTCGACAGGTAGGCGATGAAGGCCGCCGAGGCGATGCCGCCGGCCAGGTTGTCGGCCGAGACCACCGCGATCAGCGCCGTCAGGTCGTGCCCGCGCGTGGCCAGCCAGGCGAACAGCAGGTTGCTCGCGGCGCTCAGCACGGCGCCCAGCATCAGCACCCGCATCACGCCCAGGCGCATCGACAGCACGCCGCCCACGAAGGCGCCCACCAGCGTCATGATCACGCCGTAGATCTTGCTGACCGTGGCCACCTGGTCCTTGGTGAAGCCCATGTCCACATAGAAGGGGTTGGCCATGATGCCCATCACCACGTCGCTGATGCGGTAGATGGCGATCAGCGCGAGGATCAGCGCGGCTTGCCACTTGTAGCGGCGGATGAAGTCGGCAAAAGGCTCGATCAGCACGCTTCGCAGCCATTCGCCCGCGTTCTTCGCCTTCGGCAGCACGCGCCGCACCGGTTCGGGCGACAGCAGCACCGTGAGCACGCCGACCGCCATCGAGGCCGCCATGACGAGGTAGGCCGTCTTCCAGGCGCCGTTCTGGTAGGCCGCCGCGCCGGTGACGGCCACGGCGGGCGCCACCTCGGCCCAGGCCGCGACCCACAGCACGCCGGCGCCGGCCCAGATCATCGCGAGCCGGTAGCCCGTTTGATAAGCGGCGGCCAGCGCGGCCTGCTTGCGCGTCTCGGCCGATTCGATGCGGAAGGCGTCCAGCGCGATGTCCTGCGTGGCCGAGCCGAAGGCCACCAGCAGCGCGCACCAGATCAGCGGCTGCAGCCCCAGGCGCGGGTCGTTCATCGCCATGCCGATCAGCCCGACGATCACCATGCCCTGCGCCAGCAGCAGCCAGCCGCGCCGGCGCCCGAGCAGCGTGGTCAGCGGCGGCAGCGGCAGCCGGTCGACCAGCGGCGCCCAGACCCACTTGAAGCCATAGGCCAGCCCGACCCAGCTCAGGTAGCCGATGGTGGTGCGGTCGATGCCCGCCTCGCGCAGCCGGAAACTCAGCGTGCCCAGCACCAGCAGCAGCGGCAGGCCGGCCGAGAAGCCCAGCGCGAGCATGCGCAGGGTGGCGGGTTCGAGGTAGACCTTGAGCGCGTCGCGCCAGGGCAGCGCGGCGCTCGCGGGGGCTTGGGTGGGTTCGGCGGGCGGTGCGGACATGAGTGGGGGATTGTCCATGAGCTATGGAGGACATCGGCGCGCCCGCTCGTCTCCATTTGTTCCTATCATCCGGGCACCTATGTGCACACGATGCGAACGCCCCCTTTCCGCCCTCTCCGAAGCCTCGGCCTGGAACCCGCGCCGGGCCTTCCTGCTGGCCGCCGCCGGTGCGGCGCTGAGCGCGCCGGCGCTGGCGCAGGTCAATGTCGGCAATGCCTCGGTGGCGCGCAACCTCGTGCCCGCCGACCAGATCGAGGCGGCCGGCGTGCAGCAGTACGGCCAGCTGCTCGAACAGGCGCGCGCCAAGGGCGCACTGGCCGGTGACGGCAACCCGCAGCTGCAGCGCCTGCGCACCATCGCGCAGCGGCTCATTCCCTTCGCCCTGCCGTGGAACACCCGCGCCCGCGAGTGGAAGTGGGAGGTGAACCTCATCGGCAGCAAGCAGATCAACGCCTTCTGCATGCCCGGCGGCAAGATCGCCTTCTTCACCGGCATCCTCGAGCAGCTCAAGCTGAGCGACGACGAGGTCGCGATGGTCATGGGCCATGAAATGGCGCACGCGCTGCGCGAACACGCCCGCGCGCGCATGGCCAAGAGCGTCGGTACCGGCGCGGCGCTGTCCATCGGCGCGCAGCTGCTGGGGCTCGGCCAGGTCGGCGACCTCGCGGCGCGCGCCGGCACCCAGCTCATCACCCTGAAGTTCAGCCGCAGCGACGAGACCGACGCCGACCTCGTGGGCCTGGAGCTCGCTGCGCGCGCGGGCTACGACCCGCAGGCCTCGGTGTCGCTGTGGAAGAAGATGGCCACCGCCTCCAAGAACCAGGGCGGCCTGAGCTTCTTGTCGACCCACCCGAGCGGGCCGGACCGCATCGCCAAGCTCGAGGCGAACGTGCCGAAGGTCGAAAACCTGTACCGGGCGGCTGCGCGCAAGTAGCCGGCTGCTCGCCCCCGGCTCCGCTCAGTCGGCGGTGATGTTTCCCTTCTTCACCACCGTCGCCCAGCGCTGCGCATCCTTCTGGATCAGCGCGCCGAACGCCGTCGGCGTCGAGCTGGCGGGCACCATGCCCTGCGACTCGAAGGACTTCGCCACCTCGGGCGACTTCAGCACCGCGGCGATCTCCGTGTTCAGCCGCGCCACCACGTTGGCCGGCGTGCCCTTGGGCGCGAGCACGCCGTACCACATGTCGACGTTGTCGGCGGTCACGCCGGCCTCGGCCAGGGTGGGCACGTCGGGCAGCTGCGGCAGGCGGTGGCTGCTGCCGGTGGCGAGCGCCTTGAGCTTGCCGGCCTGGATGTGCTGCAGCGCCACGTGCACCGGCAGGAACATCGCGTCGATGCGCCCGCCGAGCAGGTCGGTGACGGCGCCGGCCGTGCCCTTGTAGGGCACGTGCAGCAGGTCGGTGCCGGTGCCCTGCATCAGCAGCGCCATCGACAGGTGGTGCGGCGTGCCGACACCGGGCGTGGCGTAGGTCAGCTTGCCGGGGTTGGCCTTGGCGGTGGCCACCAGCTGCGCGAGCGAGCCGGCCTTCTGCGTGGCCGGGTTGGTCACCAGCAGCAGCGTGCCCCACGAGGTCTGCGACACCGGCGTGAAGTCGGCCACCGGGTCGTAGGCGAGCGACTTGTACAGGCCCTTGTTCATCACCAGCGTGTTGACCTGCACCAGCAGCGTGTAGCCGTCGGGCTTGGCGCGCGCCACCTTCTCGCTGCCGATGTTGCCGCTCGCGCCGGCCAGGTTCTCCACGATCACCGGCTGCCCGAGCACGGCGGGCAGACGGGCCGAGAGCTGGCGTGCGATCAGGTCGATGCCGGTGCCGGGCGTGTAGGGCACCACCAGCGTCACCGGCTGGTCGGGCCAGGCATGGGCCGCGGCGGCGCTGGCCGCAACCAGCAGGGCGGCGAAGGTCCGGGTCAGAAATTTCATCGTGTCTTGTCTCCGTCTTGATCTGTGAATTGGCCGGCGCTCAGAGGTACGACGCGCGCGCCTTCAGCGCCGCCGGGTCGTAGCCGGCCACGCGCTTGTAGTGGTCGGAGATCGCCTGCAGCTCCTGCTGCGTGACGATCTCGTCGAGGTTCTCGACGCGCTGGCCGCCCGAACGCTCGAACACCTCGCGCAGGATGGTGTCGGGCGGGTTGCTGCGGTTGGTCAGCACCACGTCGGTGGTGGCCTTCACGCGCACGCGGTCGTAGGCCTCGAGCGCCGCGATGCCCACGCCTTCGCGCTTCATCGCACCGGCGAGAAAGCGTGCGTCGATGATCGCCTGGCCCGCGCCGTTGGAGCCGCGCGGCACCATCGGGTGCGCGGCATCGCCCAGCAGCGTGAGGCGTCCGTGGCTCCAGCGCGGCAGCGGGTCCTGGTCGACCATCGGGTACTCCAGGATGGTGTCGGAGGCCAGGATCAGCGCGGGCACGTCGAGCCAGTCGAAGTGCCAGTCGGCGAAGGCGGGCAGGAAGTCCTCTAGGCGGCCGGCGCGGCTCCAGTCGCGCATCGCGGGCTGGGGCGCGTGGATCTCGGCCACCCAGTTCACGAGCTGGCGGCCCTGGTCGTCGATGTCGTTGCGGATCGGGTAGATCACCATCTTGCCGACGGTGAGCCAGCCCGCGCGCACCATGCTGCCGCCCGAGAGAAAGGGCTTCCAGGCCGCCGTGCCTCGCCACATGTTGATGCCCGAATAGCGCGGCGCACCTTCGTTCGGATACAGCTGCTTGCGCAGTGCCGAGTGGATGCCGTCGCAGCCCACCGCGACCGCGCCGCGCACCGGCGTGCGGCCGTCGGCAAAGTGCACCGTCACGCCGTCGGCATCCTGTTCGACGCCGGTGCAGCGGTGGCCGCACTGCACGCTGTCGGGCCCCAGGCGCTTGCGCGTTTCGTTCAGCAGCACGGTCTGCAGGTCGCCGCGGTGGATCGAGTACTGCGGCCAGTCGTAGCCCGCGTGCTGGCCGGCGGGCTCGCGGAATACCAGCTGGCCGTGCTCGGTGAAGAAGACCGCCTCCTGCGTGCGCACGCCCACCGCGTCGAGCGCGTCGAGCAGGCCCAGCTCGGAGAGCTCGCGCACCGCATGCGGCAGCAGGTTGATGCCCACGCCGAGCGGGCGCAGCGCGGGCACGGCCTCGTACACGCGGCAGGCGATGCCGGCTTGGTGCAGGCTCAGGGCGAGGGTCAGGCCGCCGATGCCGGCGCCGAGAATGATGACTTCGTTAGGTGCGGTGCTCATGGGGTCCGTATTGGGACCGCAAACGAGACATATGGGAAATTTAGATGTGATATGGATTTATCATGAATCCTTATGAACCTGACCACGCGCCAGATGCGCGCCTTCCTGCAGGTGGCGCGCATCGGCAACTTCACCCGCGCGGCGGAGCAGGCGCACATCACCCAGGCCGGCCTGAGCATCCTGATCCGCGAGATGGAGAAGCAGCTCGGCTGCCGCCTGTTCGACCGCACCACGCGCATGGTGAGCCTCACGCCGGCCGGCCGGCGGCTGCTGCCGGTGGTGGAGCGGCTCGTCACCGACCTCGATGACGTGGCCGCCGAACTCGGCGCCGAGGGCGATGCGGCGCGCCAGACGCTGCGCATCGCGGCCACGCCGCTGGTGTCCTCGCACCTGCTGCCCTGGGTGTTCGCGAGCTTTCGCCAGGCGCATCCGCAGGTCGTGCTGCGCCTCTTCGACGCCGACCTGCGCGATGTGGAAGCGATGGTGGCCGCGGGCGAGGCCGACCTCGGCCTGGGCTTCTTCTTCAAGGCCGCGGCGGGGCTCGACCGCACGCCCGTGGGGCGCTTCGAGCTGATGCGCGTCACGCAGGCCGTGGCCGACGGCGAACCGGTCGGCACCGCGCCCTGGTCCGCGCTGCGCGGCGCCACGCTGATCGGCCTGCCGCCCGGCAACCCGATCCAGAAGGTCATCGAGCGCCAGCTCGGCGAGATCGGACTGGCCGACGCGCAACGGCCCGCCTTCAACTTCTTCGGCACGCTGATCTCGATGGTCGAGGCCGGCTTCGGCACCGCCGTGATGCCCACCTTCGCGCTCGCGGCCTGCCGCCGTCACCGCGTGAAGACCGACGTGCTGCTGAAGCCGCGCGTGGGCATGGACTTCTTTCGCCTGACCAAGCGCGGCACGCACGAGACCGAGGCGATGCGCGCCTTCAGCGAGACGCTGGCGAAGGCCTTGCCGGCGCTTTCTCGGTAGCCCTCAGACCATCGCGTTGTCGCCGCCCGGGATCTCGTGCGCCTTGATCTGGCGGCGCGTGAGCTTGTAGAGCGTGGACGACAGGAAGCCGTCCTGGTGGGTGTTCTTGGTCACGTTCACCACGAACTCGTCCTCGGGCGCCACGGCCTGCGCGCCCATGATCCAGCGCACGCTCTCGCGGTAGTTGTAGAGCACCTTGTCGCTGGCGTCGGCCAGCAGGGTCGACAGCGTGGCCATGGCGATGGCGTCGCCGTTGGTCGCGTGCTCGCGCACGAAGTCCAGGTGGCGGTGGCGCACGGGGATGTCGGACAGGTCGCTGATGAACATCAACGCGCCCTCGGTGGCGTCGTCGTGGCCCAGTTCGCGGGCCTTCAGCATGGCCTCGACCGCCTGCGCCTGCAGCGCGGGGCGCTGCGCCGCGGGCGTGGCGTCTTCCCAGGCCATGTCGTGGCAGAGGTAGCCCAGCTTGTAGGCCGCGACGCTGTTGCCGGCTTCGGCCGCCTGGCCGTAGCAGTGCATCGCCTGCTGCCGGTCCTTGGTGCCGTGCTCGCCGCCCGCGTGGAAGATGCCGAGCGTGAGCAGGCATGAGGTGTCGCCGGCGGCCAGCCCCATCTCCAGGATCTCGAAGGCTTCCTGGTTGCGAGGCACGCGCCACAGCGCGCGGGCCAGGTCGTCCCAGTTCTCGGTGCCGGCGTTGCGTTCGCGCGCGGCCGCCAGCCAGGCGTTGCCGGTCGCCGCGTTGGGCACGAAGCCGAAGGCGCCCTTCAGGCTGCAGTAGCCGTGCAGGATCAGCGCGGTGTTGCATTCGTAGGCGTTGGCACTGTTGCAGATGGCCTGGCCCAGCCAGTGGCCGCCGGGGTCCTGCTCCAGGGCGACGTGCACGGCCATGTTCATGGCGTAGTCGTCGTCGATGGGATGGTGGCTCTCGGCCTCGCGCAGGCAGGCCAGCGCTTCGGCGTGCTGGTCGAGCATGTAGTGGCTCACGGCCAGCCAGCGCAGGGTTTCCCAGCGGTGGTAAGGGTAGAGCGCCTCCTGGGCGCGCTGGCGCGTGGCGGCCATGCGCTGCTGGGCTTCGGCCGGGTCCTCGTCCTTGTCGACGCTGTTGCCCTGGTAGTCGTCGCGCCAGATCTCGTGGCGCAGCCGGTCTTTCTCGACCTCGCTCAGGTGGGCGCAGGCGGGCGAGGCGATGAAGGCGCGCACGCGCTCGTGGCTGCCGCCCCAGCGCGGCTGCTGGAACCAGACGCACTGGCGCATGAAGAAGAACAGCCGCGGGTGCACGTGCAGCGTGGCGTGGATCCAGTAGGACGTGCCGCTGATCACCTTGCGGCCCTGCACGGGCGAGGGCAGGGCGGTGGGCGCGGCCTCGGGGCAGGCGACGCGCTCGTCGTGCGCGAGGCCGGAGCGCGCGAGCTGCGTCAGCAGTTCTTCGCGTGTGGCCGCATCGTCGTCCAGCGAAAAGTCGTGCTGCAGCGGCTTGTCGGGCCAGCGGCCGCTGCGCACCAGCTCGGTCAGCCAGTCGGGTTCGTTGAAGGCCGAGGTGCTCTGCAGCAGCAGGGCGCAGGCGGTCCACATCGTGGGCGCGAGCGTGAGGGCCCGCAGGGCGGCCGCGGCGCAGCGCGTGGCGCAGGCATGGGCGCATTCCCAGCCGAGCGCCGTGACCGTGCTGGCCCAGCCCGAGCCGCGGTACTCGTAGGCCCAGTGGTACCAGTAGTGCGCTTCGCACAGCCAGGCGTGGGCCGATTGCGGGTTGGCGGCCTGCCACGCGGCCAGGCGGGCCAGCCCTTCGGCGCCGTCGGCGGTGCAGCCGGCCAGGTCGTCGGGCAAGGCGCCGTAGTAGCGCTCTTCCTCGTCGCGGTCTTGAAAGCTGGCGGCCAGCGCGTCGTCGAGCCGCTGGTCGAGTGCGGCGTAATCGCCGGCGCGCAGCAGGGCGTCGATGTCGCAGAGCTTCCAGCGCGCGGGCGCGGGAGGAATCACGGTCGCTGCGGCGGGGGGCGTGTGTGTGGTCATGGGCGGGGCTCGCGCGTCAGGCCGACGCGGCAGGGGCGAGAGTGACGGGTTGGGGATCGAAGATGCGGTAGCGCTTCCAGGGCAGCGTGAGCCAGTTGCCCTGGGTGTTCTGCAGGTGCTCCTGCACTTCCAGCGTGGCGCGCGACGAGGCGGGGCCGTCCTGGCTGCTGATGCGCAGCCAGTGCAGCCGGGCCCGCGCATAGGCGTGGCCGAAGTCTTCCCAGCTCTCGAAGCTGTCCTGCGCGCGCTGCGCATTGAGGAACAGCACCAGCCAGGCCTGCGACTCGGGCACCCAGCCCAGCAGCGCGATGCAGCGCACCAGGAAGGCGGTGCGCGCGCAGTCGAAGGCCAGCGCGTCGCGCACCTGGCCTTCGGCCGCGAGCTGTTCGTAGAAATTGGCGTGGGTGCGGCCGAGCCCGCCGACCCAGCCGACCAGCGCGGCCTGCATCTGCGTGGCGATGTCGCGCTCGGGCAGGTCGGCGGCCATGTTCATTTCGCGCAGCACCTGCTTGGCCAGCCGCTGGCGCTGCTCGGCGGGCACCTCGAGCGCCAGCGTGTCGCTGTCGCAGCGCAGGCCGTTGCGCAGCAGCAGGATGTCGCCGAGCGCCAGCGCCCAGCGGCGGCGGTTGGGCACCACCTTGCCGGCGTCGGCCTTGGCCTGCGCCGCGCGCACTGCAAGGTCGGCGTTGGCCTTTTCCATGTGGCCGATCGCCGTGCCCGAGCCGCGCACGACGATGCGGAATGCCGTGCGCACGACGAACCACGCGATGCGCACCGCCAGGTACAGCAGGCCCAGGAACACAACGATGACGATGGCCTGCGTCATGGCAATGCCGCTCCCAGCGGCGGCGCGCACACGGCGGCGCTCAGCGAGATGCCTTCGATCTCCAGCATCGCGGCGGGCGCCTGCGTGGGGGCCGCCTGCAGCGACGGCGGCAGCCGGTTCGCGGGCAGCGTCAGCCGGGCGGCGGCAGCCACCGCCACGTCCATCTGGCGCAGCCGCGCCAGCTCGTGCGGCGCGATGCGCAGCAGCAGCCATTGCAGCGCCGGCGGCGGCTGCTCGAAGTGCTCGATCAGGTGGAAGTTGCCACTCATCACGCTGAGCAGGAAGTCGGGGCTCTGAACGTCGGTGACGAACTTCCATTCGCCCCGGGCGGCGTCCGAGGCCTCGGGCTCGAACACCAGGCCCATGCCCTCGCAGTCGCTGTGGCGCTCGCCGCGCGGCGGCAGCGTGCGCAGGAACTGCAGCACGTCGTCCGCGTACTTGCGGATCGGGTGGCGGTTCTGCTTGCCCTTGATCTGGTCGACGCGCAGCCCGTCGGCGTGCACTTCGAGGCTGATGGTCACGTGCGGCAGGTTGCCCGCGCTGCGCAGCGTGAACAGGCGCAGCCGGCCGCTCTGCGCGGCGCTGGCGTACTGCTCGCCATAGCCGCCATTGAGCTTCTTGATGTTGGCGAACTGGCCCAGGCAGTGCTGCATGTGGAACGACTCGTAGGCCATCTCCTCGCGCAACGCCGCATGGCTGCCGATGAATTCGAAGATCACGCCGTTGGGCGTGCGCAGCACTTCCTTCAGCGCCAGGCCGCTGCTGGGCACCCAGCCCTTGTTGCGCTTGGCCTGCATGCGCTGGTGCTCCTGCTCCCACAGGGCCATGGCCATGAAGCAGGTGATGCGCTGCAGCTTCTGTTCGAGCCGCGTGCCGCGCCGCGAACGCAGGAACTCGACCAGCATGCGTTCGCGGTCGACCAGCAGCAGGTGGTCGGGATCGAGGTAGTAGAAAGTTTTCGGAGCGGCTTCGGCGGCGGGCGATTCGGCCTTGTTGCCCTTGGACTTTTCCTTGTCCTGTGCGGGCGCCGCGTTCACCGCGGCAGGCGCACGCGGCTGCAGCTGCTTCGCCAGCCACTCGGGCAGCGGCTTGTCGGGCCCGGCCGCGGCCAGGTAGTCGGCGGGCGACTGCACCGGCAGCACGTTGCCGAAGCTGCCGATGGCCCAGCGGAAGAAGTGGTTCAGCAGCCAGGCCGCCATGTCGGCGTCGTCGCCGCGCTCGGCGCTGCGGCGCGCGATCGCGGCCTTCACCTCGGGCGCGTTCACCACGTCGCGCGGCAGGTACACCGCCGTCGCCGCGGCCGTGGGCGGCGAGGACGGGTTCGTGGACGGAGACGGAGACGGGATCGGCATCGACGGGCGGGCGACTTACAGCGTGAAGTCGTACTCCACCGTGATCGGCGCGTGGTCGCTGAACTTGACCGTCTTGTAGATCGCCTCGGTGCGCGCCAGTGCGCCCATGGCCGGGGTCGCGAGGTGGTAGTCCAGCCGCCACCCCACGTTGTTCGCGTAGGCCTGGCCGCGGTTGCTCCACCAGGTGTAGGCGTCGCCTGTGGTGTCGGGCTTGAGGCGGCGGTACACGTCCACCAGGCCGGCGCCTTCGGTGCCGGCGTCGAGCAGGCGCGTCATCCAGGCGCGTTCCTCGGGCAGGAAGCCGCTGTTCTTCTGGTTGCCGCGCCAGTTCTTCAGGTCGATTTCCTGGTGCGCAATGTTGATGTCGCCGCACAGGATGAACTCGCGCTCTTTCTTCAGCGCCAGCAGGTGCGGGAAGAAGCCCTTCAGGAAGCGGAACTTGGCGGCCTGGCGCTCCTCGCCCGAGCTGCCGCTCGGGAAGTAGCAGCTGATGACCGAGAACTTGCGCTTGGGCGTGTCGAAGCGCAGCTCGAGGTAGCGGCCTTCGGCGTCGAATTCGGGATCACCCCAGCCCACCACCACGGCGCTGGGCGCATGCTTCGTGTAGATGGCGGTGCCCGCGTAGCCTTTTTTCTCGGCAAAGTGGAAGTGGCCCTGCAGGCCCGCCATCTGCTCGAAGCGGCCCTCGACATCGCTGGCCTGGACGCGGATCTCCTGCATGCAAATACAATCCGGCGCGAGTTCGGCCACCCAGTCGGCGACGCCCTTGGTGGCCGCCGAGCGCAGGCCATTGAGATTGAGACTGGTCAGTTTGAACACAAGGAATTTCCAATGGCTGTAGACGGTCAGACAAGCAGCGCGGTGGCACAGGACTTCGTCCAGTTCGCGCTCGACGCCGGCGTGCTTCGCTTCGGCGAATTCAAGACCAAGGCCGGTCGCATGAGCCCGTATTTCTTCAATTCGGGCCTCTTCGACGACGGCGCCAAGATCGCGCGGCTCGCCGGATTCTATGCAGACCGCCTGGTCGAAAGCGGCCTCGAGTTCGACATGATCTTCGGCCCCGCCTACAAGGGCATCCCGCTGGGCGCCACCGTGGCTGCCGAGCTGGCCCGGCGTGGGCGCAACTACCCCTTCGCCTACAACCGCAAGGAAGCCAAGGCGCACGGCGAAGGCGGCAATTTGGTGGGCGCGCCGCTGAAGGGCCGCGTGCTGATCGTCGACGACGTGATGTCGGCCGGCACCGCGGTGCGCGAATCGATCGCCGCGATCCAGGCCGCGGGCGCCACGCCGCATGCCGTGGCCATCGCCCTGGACCGGCAGGAAAAAGCCACCGAGAACGGCGTCGACGTGGACCACAGCGCCGTGCAGTACGTGCGCAACCAGCTCGGCCTCGCAGTGGTGCCCATCGCCACGCTGGACGACCTGCTGAGCTACCTCTCGGGCAACGCCGCCGCCGACCTCGGCGCGCACCGCGAGCGCGTGCTGGCCTACCGCACGCGCTACGGCGCCTGAGACGCAGCGCCGATGCGACGCCCCGCGCGCGAACCCTCTTCTGCTGCCGCCGTGGCGTCGCTGTGGCTGGGCCTGGCGGCCCTGTCGTCGTGCGCAACGGCGCTGGCCCAGCCCGCCAAGACGGACGGGCCCGGTGTCGGCATCTACACCTGCGTCGACGCGCGCGGGCGCACGCTCACGGCCGACCGGCCGATCGCCGAGTGCAGCGACCGCGAGCAGCGCGAACTGGGCCCGAGCGGCACGGTGCGCCGCAAGCTGGAGCCGACCTACACGGCGCGCGAGCAGCAGGAGCGCGAGGACCGCGCGCGCGAAGCCGCCATCCAGGCCGCACGGCTCATCGACGAGCGCCGCCGCGAGCGCGCGCTGCTGGTGCGCTACCCCAACGCCACCACGCACGACCGCGAGCGCGTCGAGGCCCTGTCGCAGATCGATGCGGTGATCCAGGCCGCGAAGAAGCGCCTCGTCGAGCTCGCCGACGACCGCAAGAAGATCGACGAGGAGCTCGAGTTCTACAAGCAGGACACGAGCAAGGCGCCCGGCGCCGTGCGCCGCCGCATCGAGGACAACACGCAGAGCGTGGCCGTGCAGAACCGCTTCATCACGGAGCAGGAAGACGAGAAGAAGCGCGTGAATGCGCGCTTCGACGAAGAGCGCGGGCGCCTGAAGACGCTCTGGTCGCCGCAGAACGGCGGCAACCCGCGCTGAACGAACCCGCCGGGGCCGGGCGCCCGCCCCCGGGGCTCGTTCGCGATCAGCCCAGCTTGGCTTTCAGCAGCTCGGTGACCTGCGCAGGGTTGGCCTTGCCCCCGCTGGCCTTCATGACCTGGCCCACGAGGCCGTTGAGCGCCTTTTCCTTGCCGCCGCGGTATTCCTCGACGTTCTTCGCGTTCTTGGCAATCACCTCGTCGAGGATCTTGTCGAGCGCGCCGGCGTCGTTCATCGGCTTCAGGTCCTTGGCTTCGATGATCGCGTCGACATCGCTGCCTTCGCCGCTCCACAGCGCTTCGAACACCTGGCGCGCGGCGTTGTTGGGCAGCGTGCCGTCGGCGATGCGCGTCACCAGCTGCGCGAGCTGCGTGGCCTTCACGGGCGCGGCCTCGATGCCGATCTCGGCGGCGTTCAGGCGGCGTGCCATCTCGCCGGTGATCCAGTTGCTGGCCAGCTTGGGCGCCGCGCCGGCGTTCACCGCGTCGTCGAAGTAGCGGGCCAGCGCCGCACCTTGCGTGAGCTGCGCGGCGTCGTATTCCGACAGGCCGTGGTCGCGCACATAGCGCTCGGCCGTGGCGCGCGGCAGCTCGGGCATGGTGGCGCGCACGCGCTCGATCCACTCGGCGGCCACCACGAGGGGCGGCAGGTCGGGGTCGGGGAAGTAGCGGTAGTCGGCCGCGTCTTCCTTGGTGCGCATGGTGCGCGTCTCGCCGGTGGCGGGGTCGAACAGCACGGTGGCCTGCTCGATGGCGCGGCCCTCTTCGAGCTCGTCGATCTGCGAGTTGATCTCGTAGTCGATCGCCTGCTGCATGAACTTGAAGCTGTTCAGGTTCTTGATCTCGCGGCGCGTGCCGAGCTTCTCGCCGGGCTTGCGCACCGACACGTTGGCGTCGCAGCGAAAGCTGCCTTCCTGCATGTTGCCGTCGCAGATGCCGATCCACGTGACGATCTTGTGCAGCTCTTTCGCATAGGCCACGGCCTCGGCGGTGGAGCGCATGTCGGGCTCGGTCACGATTTCCAGCAGCGGCGTGCCGGCGCGGTTCAGGTCGATGCCGCTCTGGCCGATGAAGTCTTCGTGCAGCGACTTGCCCGCGTCTTCCTCGAGGTGGGCGCGCACGAGGCGCACGGTCTTCTTTTCTTCACCGAGGAAGAACGACACCGCGCCGCCTTGCACCACCGGAATCTCGAACTGGCTGATCTGGTAGCCCTTGGGCAGGTCGGGGTAGAAGTAGTTCTTGCGTGCGAACACGCTGCGCGGCGCGATGTGCGAGCCCAGCGCCAGGCCCAGCTTGATGGCGCGTTCGACCGCGCCCTTGTTCATCACGGGCAGCGTGCCCGGCAGTGCCAGGTCGACCGCGCAGGCCTGCGTGTTGGGCTCGGCGCCGAAGGCGGTGGAGGCACGGCTGAAGATCTTGCTCGCGGTCGACAGTTGGGCGTGCGTCTCGAAGCCGATGATGACTTCATAGCCGCGCACCAGCGGGCCGGTCGGGCGGCCTTGTTGTTGTGCTTCGAATGTGTTCACGGTCTCGCTCATGTCAGAAGCCCTCCGGCGTGCGCGTGTGCCAGTCGGTGGCTTGCTGGAAGCGGTGCGCTGCGTTGAGCAGCTTCGCTTCGCCGAAGTAGTTGCCGATCAGCTGCAGGCCCACGGGCATGCCGCCGTCGAAGCCCGCGGGCACGCTCATGCCCGGAAGGCCTGCGAGCGATGCGGGCAGCGTGAAGATGTCGGCGAGGTAGTCGGCCACGGGGTCGTCGCCGTGTTCGCCGATCTTCCAGGCGGTGGTCGGCGCGGCGGGGCCGGCGATCACGTCGCACTGCGTCAGCGCCTGCTGGAAGTCGTCCGCGATCATGCGGCGCACCTTCTGCGCCTGCAGGTAGTAGGCGTCGTAGTAGCCGTGCGAGAGCACGTAGGTGCCGATCATGATGCGGCGCTTCACTTCGTCGCCGAAGCCTTCGGCGCGCGTGCGTTCGTACATCTCGGCCAGGTCCTTGTACTGCCTGGCGCGGTGGCCGAACTTGACGCCGTCGAAGCGGCTCAGGTTGCTCGAGGCTTCGGCCGCGGCCAGGATGTAGTACACGGGAATCGACAGCTCGGTGCGCGGCAGCGAGACCTCGACGCGCTTGGCGCCGAGCTTCTCGTACTGCGCGAGCGCCGCATCGATGGCGGCGCGCACGCCGGGCGCCACGCCGTCGCCGAAGAACTCCTTGGGCACGCCGATGCGCAGGCCTTCGAGCGAGTCGTTCAGTGAGCGGCCGAAGTCTTCGGCGGGCTTGTCGAGCGAGGTCGAGTCGCGGTCGAGGTCGGGGCCGCAGAAGGCCGACAGCAGCAGCGCGCAGTCTTCGGCCGAGCGGGCCATCGGGCCGGCCTGGTCGAGGCTCGATGCGAAGGCCACCATGCCGTAGCGCGAGGCGCGGCCATACGTGGGCTTGATGCCGGTGATGCCGCAGAACGAAGCGGGCTGGCGGATCGAGCCGCCGGTGTCGGTGCCGGTGGCCGCGGGGGCCAGGCGTGCCGCGACGGCCGCGGCGCTGGCGCCCGATGAGCCGCCCGGAATGCGTTCGAGGTTCCAGGGGTTGCGCACCGGCACGGCTTGGTCGTGGCCCACGGCGGGCACGGCGACGTTCTCGTTGGCCGAGCCCATCGCGAACTCGTCGCAGCTGAGCTTGCCGAGCGTGACCGCGCCGGCTTCGGCCAGGCGGCGCACCACGGTCGCGTCGAAGGGCGAGCGGTAGCCCGCGAGCATCTTCGAGCCGGCGGTGGTGGCGAAATCGGTGGTGACGAAGATGTCCTTGTGCGCAATGGGCACGCCGGCCAGCGCGGGCGCGTTGCCGGTGGCGATGAGCGCGTCGGCCGCGCGGGCCTGGGCCAGCGTGACTTCTTCGTTGACGTCGACGAAGGTGCCGAGCGATTCGTGGGCCTTCATGCGGCCCAAGAAGGCCTGCGAGGCTTCGACGGCCGAAACCTTGCGGTCGGCCAAGGCCTTCGCCAGCGCGACCACGCTCAATTGGTGCAGTTCACCGCTGCTCATTATTCGATCACCTTCGGCACGAGGAACAGGCCGGCTTCGACGGCCGGGGCGCTCTTCTGGTTGGCTTCGCGGTTGTTCGGCTCGCTCACGACGTCGTCGCGCAGGCGCAGCGTCACGTCTTCGAGCGCGGCCACGGGGTGCGCCAGCGGCTCGACGCCGGTGGTGTCGACCGCGCGCATGCGTTCGACCAGATCGAAGAAGCCGTTGATTTGAGTGAGCATGCGCTCGCTTTCATCTGGGGCAAGCTGCAGCCGCGCCAGCGAGGCGATGCGTGCAATATCGGAAGCGGAAAGAGACATAGATGGCTGACGGGTCGAAAAAACCGGAGGCAATCGCACGCCGAAGAGGGTGCCGACACGGGATTCAGAGGGGATTCGGTTATTATCCCGCCTTTGCCGCAACCCCCGCGAACGCGCCGGCTTTTGCGCCAAAAACGATCAATTCACCCCGTCAAACGACCCAAAAATAGAGCGACGACCTGCCGATGCGCAGGCCGTGCTCAGAGGATTCCGCACATGTTTGGAGCTTTCCGTCGGTACTTCTCCACCGACCTGGCGATCGACCTCGGCACCGCCAACACCCTGATCTTCGCCCGCAACAAGGGCATCGTGCTGGACGAGCCCTCCGTGGTCGCGATCCGCCACGAAGGCGGTCCCCATGGCAAGAAGGTGATCCAGGCCGTCGGCCGCGAAGCCAAGGCCATGCTGGGCAAGGTGCCCGGCAACATCGAGGCCATCCGCCCGATGAAGGACGGCGTCATTGCCGACTTCGTGATCACCGAGCAGATGATCAAGCAGTTCATCAAGATGGTGCACCCGCGCACGCTCCTCACGCCGAGCCCGCGCATCATCATCTGCGTGCCCTGCGGCTCGACCCAGGTCGAGCGCCGCGCCATCAAGGACGCGGCCGAAGCGGCCGGCGCCACCGCCGTCTACCTCATCGAAGAACCCATGGCCGCGGCCATCGGCGCCGGCCTGCCCGTCAGCGAAGCCTCGGGCTCGATGGTGGTCGACATCGGCGGCGGCACCACCGAAGTGGGCGTGATCTCGCTGGGCGGCATGGTCTACAAGGGCTCGGTCCGTGTGGGCGGCGACCGCTTCGACGAAGCCATCATCAACTACATCCGCCGCAACTACGGCATGCTGATCGGCGAGCCGACAGCCGAAGTCATCAAGAAGAACATCGGCTCGGCCTTCCCGGGCTCCGAAGTCAAGGAAATGGAAGTCAAGGGCCGCAACCTGTCCGAAGGCGTGCCGCGCAGCTTCACCATCAGCAGCAACGAAGTGCTGGAAGCCCTGACCGACCCCCTGAACAACATCGTCTCGGCCGTGAAGAACGCGCTGGAACAGACGCCTCCCGAACTGGGCGCCGACATCGCCGAGCGCGGCATGATGCTCACCGGCGGCGGCGCGCTGCTGCGCGACCTCGACCGCCTGCTCGCCGAGGAAACCGGCCTGCCGGTGCTCGTGGCCGAAGATCCGCTGACCTGCGTGGTGCGCGGCTGCGGCATCGCCCTGGAGCGCATGGACCGTCTGGGCAGCATCTTCACGAGCGAGTAAAAGGCGAAAGCCATCATCGGCCGGCCTCTGCTTGCGCAGGCCGGCTTTTTGTTATTTGATGCCGCACCACCGCCGGGTCTGACTACATGCCTCTGGGCACGCTCGATCGCACAGCGCCACCCCTGTTCAACCAGGGGCAATCGGCACTCAGCAAGCTGATCTTCTTCGGCGCGCTCTCGCTCTTCCTCATGGTCGCCGACGCCCGCTTTCACCTCGTGAAGCCGATCCGCTCGGCCATCGGCGCGGTGCTCTACCCGGTGCAGATGGCGGCGCTCAAGCCGGTCATGCTGGTGATGGGCGGCAGCCGCTACTTCGAAGAGCTGCAGACCGCGCAGCGCAACGAAGACGAGGCCCGCAAGGCCCTGATGCTGCAGGCCGAGACCGCCAGCCGCGCCGACACGCTCGCGCAAGACAACGCCCGCCTGCGCGAGCTGCTCGAGCTGCGCCAGACAACCACCACGCCGGGCCGCCCGGCCGAGGTGCTGTACGACGCGGCCGACCCCTACACGCGCAAGATCGTCATCGACCAGGGCCTCGCCCAAGGCGTGGCCGCCGGCTCGCCGGTGATCGACGCGCGCGGCGTGCTGGGGCAGGTGACGCAGGTGCTGCCCTTCACGAGCGAGGTCACGCTGGTGATCGACCGCGACCTGGCCATTCCCGTGCAGAACACCCGCACCGGCGTGCGCAGCGTGGCCTTCGGCGACGCCTCGGCGCACGGCGGCGGCATGGAGCTGCGCTTCATGGCCGCCAACGCCGACCTGCAGGAGGGCGACCTGCTGTCCACCAGCGGTGTCGACGGCATCTACCCGGCCGGCCTGCCGGTGGCGAAGATCGAGCGCATCGAGCGCCGTGCCGACTCGGCCTTCGCGCGCATCTACTGCGTGCCGCTGGCCCGCGTGACCGCGGCGCGCTACGTGCTGGTGCTCGAGCCCTCGGGCGCCCCGGTGGCGCCGCCGCACGTCGAGGCCGCGTCCACCCAGCGCAAGCGCCCCGAAGGCAAGCCGGGCGCCGGCAAGAACGAGAAGAAACCGGCGGGAGCCACGCGATGATCAAGCGCCCCGGCCAGCAGCAGCTCCTGCTGCCCGTCAGCCCCGTCTTCATGTGGACCAGCCTGCTCGTGGCACTGCTGGTCAACATGATCCCCATCGGCCGCGCCGCCTGGATGCCCGACCTGCTGGCGCTGGTGATCGTGTTCTGGGGCGTGCACCAGCCCGCGCGCGTGGGCATCGGCGCGGCCTTCATGTTCGGCCTGCTCATGGACGTGCACCAGTCGTCGATGCTGGGCCAGCATGCGCTGTCCTACACCACGCTGGGCTTCTTCGCGATCATGATCCACCGGCGCCTGCTGTGGTACCCGGTGCTCTCGCAGGCGCTGCAGGTGCTGCCGCTGTTTGCGTTGTCGCAGTTCATCGAGGTGATCACGCGCATGATCGGCGGCGGCGTGTTCCCGGGCTGGGGCGTGCTGGTCTCGCCGGCGCTCGAGGCGGCGCTGTGGCCGCTGGCCACCGCGCTGCTGCTGGCGCCCCAGCGCCGCACGCCCGAACCCGACGAGAACCGCCCCCTCTAGTCATGGTGCCCCCCGGCTTTTCACTTCGCTTCGCTGCGTGTAACTCCACCCCCCGAGGGGGAGGCGCGGCCCGCCTTGGGGCGGCCCGGCGGCGGCCGCCCGTCGCATTTGCCATCGCACCTGCGCACGCCTAAGCTTCCTGACGCCATGACCGAAATCCGCAACGTTGCCGCCGACCTGGCGCGCTTCAAGCGCCGCGTGATCGTCATCGGCCTGGCGGTGCTGTTCGCCTTCAGCCTGCTGGGCTCGCGGCTGGTCTACCTGCAGGTCGTGCGCCATGCCGACCTGGCCGAGCAGGCCGAGAGCAACCGCACGGCCGTGGTGCCGGTGGTGCCGAACCGGGGGCTCATCCTCGACCGCAACGGCATCGTGCTGGCCTCCAACTACTCGGCCTACACGTTGGAGATCACGCCCTCGAAGGTCGGCGACGTCGAGGAGACCATCAACAGCCTGACCAGCGTGCTCGAGGTGTCGCCGCGCGACCGCCGCCGCTTCAAGCGCCTGCGCGAAGACTCGCGCAGCTTCGACTCCATTCCGATCCGCACCCGCCTGAGCGACGAGGAAGTGGCGCGCTTCGCGGCGCAGCGCTACCGCTTCCCGGGCGTGGAGATCAAGGCGCGCCTGTTCCGCAACTACCCGCAGGGCGAGCTGGCCTCGCACGTGCTGGGCTACATCGGCCGCATCAACCAGCGCGAAAAAACCGCGATGGAAGACTGGGACGAGGAAGACCAGGCCAACTACAAAGGCACCGACTACATCGGCAAGCTGGGCATCGAGCAGAGCTACGAGAAGATGCTGCACGGCCAGACCGGCGTCGAGCAGATGGAAACCTCCGCCGGCGGGCGCGCCGTGCGCCGGCTCGCGAGCCACCCGGCCACGCCGGGCAACACCGTCATGCTGTCGCTGGACATCAAGCTGCAGAAGCTGGTGGAAGACATGTACGGCGACCGGCGCGGTGCGCTCGTGGCCATCGACCCGAAGACCGGCGAGGTGCTGGCCTTCGTGAGCAAGCCCACATTCGACCCCAACCTCTTCGTCGAGGGCATCGACACCGAGAGCTGGCAGGCGCTCACCGAATCGATCGACAAGCCGCTGCTCAACCGCGCGCTGCGCGGCACCTACCCGCCGGGCTCCACCTACAAGCCCTTCATGGCGCTGGCGGCGCTGCAGACCGGCAAGCGTGCCGCGAGCGTGGTGGTGAACGACCCCGGCTACTTCAACTTCGGCGGCCACCGCTTCGGCAGCCCCGAGGGCTACCTGGGCGGCGTCGACATGCGCCGCTCGATCCAGGTGTCGAGCAACATCTACTACTACTCGCTGGCCAACGAGATGGGCGTGGACCTGATCCACGACTTCATGAAGCCGATGGGCTTCGGCCAGATCACCGGCATCGACCTGGGTGGCGAGGTGCGCGGCGTGCTGCCCAGCACCGAGTGGAAGCGCAACGCCTACAAGCGGCCCGAGCAGAAGAAGTGGTACGCGGGCGAGACCATCTCGCTGGGCATCGGCCAGGGCTACAACGCCTTCACCATGCTGCAGCTGGCGCAGGCCACGGCCATCGTGGCCGACGGCGGCATGAAGCACCGGCCGCACCTGGCGCTGGCGATGCGCAACACAGTCAGCGGGCAGGTCGTGCCGCTGCCCCAGCCGCCGGCCGAGAACCTGGGCTACACGGCGGCCAACGTGGCGGTGATCCGCGAGGGCCTGACCAGCGTGGTCACCAGCGGCACCGCGCGCGGCGTGTTCGCGGGCGCGGGCTACCAAGCGGCCGGCAAGACCGGCACGGCGCAGGCCGTGACGCAGGCCAAGAACACCAAGTACAACGCGCGCGCGCTCGAAGAACACCAGCGCGACCACGCGCTGTTCATGGCCTACGCACCGGCCAACAACCCGAAGATCGCGCTCGCCGTCATCGTCGAGAACGCCGGCTGGGGCGCGGGCGCTGCGGCGCCTTTGGCGCGCCGCGTGTTCGACTACTGGCTCATGGACCAGTACCCGAGCGAGGCCGACATGGCCGCCGTGCGCATCGGCCGCGCGGGCGCGCCGATGGGCAAGCCGCGCGTGGCCAGCGAGGTGGCCTGGCCCGCGGCGGCCGCGGTGCCGGCACCGGCGGGCGCGGCATCGTCGGCAGCGCCGACGCCCTGACAGGCGCGCCCTCTGGGCGCACCGCAGCTCAGGCCAGGATCAGACCAGGATCAGACCACCGTCCCGGCGACTTCACCCAGGCCGATGCGCACCGCGCCTTCGCGCTCGCACCAGCCGCGCATCACCAGCGTGTCGCCGTCTTCCAGGAAGGTGCGCTTCTCGCCGTTCGGCAGCGTGATGGGCTGCTTGCCGCCCAGCGTGAGTTCCATCAGCGAGCCGGCCTGGTCGGGCTGCGGGCCCGACAGCGTGCCCGAGCCCAGCAGGTCGCCGGGCTGCAGGTTGCAGCCGTTCACCGTGTGGTGCGTGATGAGCTGCGCGGCGGTCCAGTAGGCGGCCTCGGTGGTGTTGCCCAGCGTGAGGCGCACGGGCGCGACGCCGTCGGCGCGCATCTTCGCGGTCTGCAGCAGCACTTCGAGCGTGATGTCGAGCGCGCCGCTGGCGCGGTTCGACGGGGCGTCGAGGTAGGGCAGCGGCTGCGGGTCTTCGGCGGGGCGCTCGAACTTCGCGCGGAACGGCGCCAGCGCTTCGGTCGTCACGATCCAGGGCGACAGCGTGCTCGCGAAGTTCTTCGCGAGGAACGGGCCCAGCGGCTGGTATTCCCAGGCCTGCAGGTCGCGCGCCGACCAGTCGTTGAGCAGGGTCACGCCGAACAGGTGGTCTTCGGCGTCGCCGATGGCGATGGGTTCGCCCAGTGCATTGCCGCGGCCCACGAGGAAGCCCAGCTCCAGTTCGTAGTCCAGCCGCTTCGAGGGGCCGAAGCTCGGCGCCACCGCGTCGGGTGCCTTGGTCTGGCCCTGCGGGCGCTTGAAGACTTGGCCGCTCACGCCGATCGACGAGGCGCGGCCGTGGTAGCCGATGGGCACCCACTTGTAGTTGGGCATCAGCGGCTGGTCGGGACGGAACAGCTTGCCGATGGTGGTGGCGTGGTGGATGCCCGTGTAGAAGTCGGTGTAGTCGCCGATGCGGCAGGGCACGGTCATCTCGGCCTGGTCCTGCGCCAGCAGCGCCTTCGACCACGCGGCCTGCTGTCCGCTGCCTTCGGCCAGGCCGGTGGAGATCGCGGCGCGCAGCGCCTGGCGGTCTTTCACCGAGGCGTTCATCAGCACGTTCATGTCGTCGGTGTCGATGAGTCCGGTGGCGCGCAGGTCGAGGATCTGGTCGCCGATGGCCACGCCGATGCGGAAGGCCTCGCTGCTGCCGGCCGTGCGGAAGCGGCCGAAGGGCAGGTTCTGGATCGGGAAGTCGGTGCCGGCCACGTTGGCGGCGGCGACCCAGCTGCGCAGCTTCGGGTCGTGGGTGGCGTTGAGTGCGGTCATGGAGGTCTTTCGGTTCTTGAATCGGATCAGTCTGCGGTCATGCCGGCCTTCTTGGCCACATCGCCCAGGCGCTTGTATTCGGTGTCGGTGAGCGTGGTGAGCTCCTGCGCGCTCGAGCCGCGCGGCGAGAAGCCGGCCTGCTGCAGCTTGGCTTTCACGTCGGGCATCGCGAGTGCTTCGACGAACGCTTCGTTCAGCGCCTTCACGATCGGTGCCGGCAGCTTCGCTGGCCCGTACACGCCGAACCATGGCTCCAGCGCATAGCCCTTGAGGCCCGCTTCGGCCATCGTCGGCACGTCGGGCAGCGAGGGCGAGCGCGTGGCGCCCGCCACCGCCAGCGCGCGCAGCTTGCCGGCCTGGATGTGCGGCAGCGACGCCGGCAGGTTGTCGAACATCACGCCGATGGTGTTGCCCAGCATGTCGGTGATGGCCGGGCCGCTGCCCTTGTAGGCGACGTGCGTGAGCTCGGTGCCGGTCATCTGCGCGAACATCACGCCGGCCAGGTTCATCGAGGTGCCCGCGCCCGCGGTGGCGTAGGGCAGGCCGGGGTTCTTCTTCGCGGCGGCGATGAGCTCGGGCACGGTCTTGATGGTCGAGGTGGCGGGCACTTCGAGCACGATGGTCGACATGCCCAGCAGGCTGATGGCCGTGAAGTCCTTGCGCGGGTCGAAGGCCATCGACTTGTAGATGTGCGGGTTCAGCGCGTTGGTCGAGATGGCGCCGAAGCCGATCGTGTAGCCGTCGGGCGCGGCCTTGGCCACGGCGTCCATGCCGATGTTGCCGCCCGCGCCGCCGCGGTTGTCGATGAGCACCGGCTGGCCCAGCTTCTCCGACACCTTCTGGCCCACGGTGCGCGCCACCAGGTCGGTGGTGCCGCCGGCCGTGTAGGGCACGATGAACTTGATGGGCTTGGACGGAAAGTCGGCCGCGTGCGCCAGCAGGGGCGCGGCCAGCAGCGCGAGGGCCGCAGCGCGGCGGGTGAGGGTGAGAGCGTGCGTCATGCCTTGAACTGGTCCTTCAAGCCGGCCCAGCAGTCGGTGTAGTCGGTGTCGAGCGCCGGGCTTTGCAGCGCGAAGTTCGTCGGGATGAAACGGTAGCGGCTCTCGAACATGAAGGCCAGCGTGTTGTCCAGCTTGTGCGGCTTGAGGTCGGCATGCGTGGCCTTGTCGAAGGCTTCCTCGTCGGGGCCGTGCGGCACCATGCAGTTGTGCAGGCTCGCACCGCCGGGCTTGAAGCCGCCCGGCTTGGCGTCGTACTCGCCCAGCACCAGGCCCATGAATTCGCTCATGAGGTTGCGGTGGAACCATGGCGGACGGAAGGTGTTTTCCATCACCATCCAGCGCGGCGGGAAGATCACGAAGTCGCAGTTGGCCGTGCCGGGCGTGTCGCTGGGCGAGGTCAGCACGGTGAAGATCGAGGGATCGGGATGGTCGAAGCTGATCGAGCCGATGACCATGAAGTTGGCCGTGTCGTACTTCACCGGCGCGAGGTTGCCGTGCCAGGCGACCACGTTGAAGGGCGACTGCTTCGTCGGCGCGGTCCAGAAGCGGCCGCCGAATTTCTTCACCAGCTCGTAGGCGCCGCCGTCTGCCTCGAAGGCCGCCACGGGCGCCTGGAAATCGCGCGCGTTGGCCAGACCGTTCGAGCCGATGGGGCCGAGCTCGGGCAGGCGGAAGTGCGCGCCGTAGTTCTCGCACACGTAGCCGCGCGAGAGGCCGTCGGGCAAAGCCACCTTGAAGGCCATGCCGCGTGGCAGCACCACGATTTCGCCGGGCTTGACGTCGAGCACGCCCAGTTCGGTCGTGACGACGAGGCGGCCCTGTTGGGGCATCACCAGCATCTCGCCGTCGGCGTTGACGAAGGCGCGCTTGTCCATCGAACGGCCCGCCATGTACATCAGCGAGCCGATGCCGACCTGCGACTCGGCGTCGCCGTTGGCGGCCAGCGTGTGCATGCCGTCGATGAAGTCGACGTCGGCCGCGCCGTCCAGCGGCAGCGGGCCCCAGCGCATCGGCTCGGGCGGCAGCGCGATCTCGCGGTCGGCGCCGGTGGTCCAGTGCGCCTGTGCGTAGGGCTGGTAGCGGCCCGACACCACCGAGGGCTGGCGGCGGTACAGCCAGGTGCGGCGGTTCTCGTGGCGCGGCGCCGTGAAGGCGGTGCCCGAGAGCAGCTCGGTGTACAGGTCGAAGGGGCCGCGCTGCGGGTTGTTGCGGCCTTGGGGCAGCGCACCGGGCACGGCCTCGGAGGCGTACTCGTTGCCGAAGCCGCTCTGGTAGCGCCGTTCGGAGGCGGGTGTTGCTTGGGTCATGGGCTTGTCTTTCGAAAGTCGCGATGAGGTGAGAACGTGCGGCCGTTCAGCCGGCGCGCGCCGCGTCGAAGGCTTCGCGCAGCACGGCCAGCGAGCCGACGTGGTTGGCCAGCACGAGCACGAGCCGTGCGTTGAAGGCGTGGCTTTCTTCGGTGGAAAGCCCCTGGTGGGCCTCGATGAGCGCCTCGTAGAAATCGTCGGGCGCTTCGAGGTTCGGCGTGGTGATCAGTTGCGGTTGCATCGGGGTCATGCCTTTGCCAGTGCGTGGTCGAGGGCCGCGCGAAGGTTCGCTGCCGTGGGCTGCCGCCAGCGCGCGCACACGTGCTGGTCGGGCCGCAGCAGGTAGACGGTGCCGGGCTGCGCGTCGTAGCGCTGCGTGGCGAGTTCGGCGTCGGCGCCGGTGCCTTCCACGCGCACGACGTGCAGCGCGAGGTCGCTGCTTTTCAGCGCCTGCAGGCTGCGCTCGGCGGCGTCGCCGGTGCCGAACACCAGCGCGGTGAAGCGCGCCACATGGCATTCGCGCAGCAGCCAGCCGGTGCTGCCGTCGGCGCGCCGCACGGGCGCGTCGGCCGCGGCGGCGCCGGGCACCATCGCGCCGGCGAAGGTGTCGGCGTCGGGCGTGTTGAGCGGCGAGTCGCGCAGCACCGTGGCCACCGACAGCCGCCCGCTGTTGACCAGCGAGCGCGCGAAGGCGTGGCGCTTGGTCAGCTCGAGCACCGCGTCGCGGAAGAGGCGGCTCACCTCGCTCTTGGGCGTGATGAAGTCGGTGGCGCGCGTGGAGTTGCGGATGTTCTCGTCGGCCGCGAATTCGCGTTCGCTGGCATAGCTGTCGAGCAGCGCGTCGGGCGCGTCGCCGGCCAGCACGGCCGCGAGCTTCCAGGCGAGGTTGTCGGCGTCCTGCACGCCCGAGTTGGCGCCGCGCGCACCGAAGGGCGACACGCCGTGCGCCGAGTCGCCCGCGAACAGCACGCGGCCGTGGCGGAAGCGCTCCATGCGCTGGCAGGCGAAGGTGTAGACGCTGGCCCAGCCGATCTGGAACTGCACGCCTTCGAAGCCGATGCTGTCCAGCAGCGCGCGCACGCGCGGCGTGATGCGCTCGGGCTTGCGCTCTTCCACCGGGTCGGCGTCCCAGCCGAGCTGGAAGTCGACGCGCCACATGCCGTCGGCCTGCTTGTGCAGCAGCACGCTCTGGCCGGGGTGGAACGAGGGGTCGAACCAGAAGCGGCGCTCGGTGGGCAGCTGCGCGTCCATCGTGATGTCGGCGATCAGGAAGCGGTCGCGGAACACGCGGCCCTTGGCTTCCTGCCCCAGCATCTGGCGCAGGTTGGAGCGCGAGCCGTCGCAGGCGGCGACGTAGCCGGCCTGCAGGCGGTACTCGCCCTCGGGCGTTTCCACGGTCAGCACCGCGCCGTCGTCGCCCTGCTCGATGCCGGTGACCTTGTTGTTCCAGCGCAGGTCGATCAGCGGCAGCGCCGCGGCGCGTTCGACGAGGTAGCCCTCGACGTAGTACTGCTGCAGGTTGATGAAGGCCGGGCGCTCGTGACCGGGCTCGGGCAGCAGGTCGAAGCGGTAGACCTGCTCGTCGTGGAAGAACACCTTGCCGACGTTCCACGACACGCCCTTGTCCACCATGCGGTCGCCGCAGCCGAGGCGGTCGAACACCTCGAGCGTGCGCTTGGCGAAGCAGATCGCGCGCGATCCGCTGGACAGGCTGTTGTCGTTGTCGAGCAGCACCACGGGAACCTGCCGCAGGGCGAGGTCGATGGCGAGCGTGAGGCCCACCGGGCCGGCGCCCACGACCACCACGGGGTGGTGGGCGGGCGCGGCGGCGTCCTGGTCGGCGTGGCGGGTGTAGTCGAAGCGCAGGCTTTGATAGTCGATCACGTGATGTCTCCGTGTCCTTGTCGTTTCCGTCGCCTTCCCCGCGCGGGGGAAGGTCGCGGCGTGATCAGCCTTCCAGGGCCTTCCACATGTCGATGTCGCGCTGGGCCGTCCACACGCGCGGGTCGGCGTGGCCCGAGGCCTCGTCGTAGGCGCGGCTCACGTCGAAGGGCATGCAGTGGTCGAAGATGACCCACTGCTGGTACTTGGGCTGCAGCTTCGCGTAGGTTTCCTTGTAGACCGCGTTCAGGTCGCGCCCGGCCTTCACGCCTTCCTGCACGCTGGCGTACACGTCGGAGATGAAGGCGCGCGTGCCGTTCAGGCCCTCGGCCACGGCTTCGGGCGTGGTCAGCGCGGCGCCGCGGCCCGGCACCAGGGCCAGGGGCTTCAGGGCGGCGATGTTGTCCAGCGTCTGCGGCCAGTCCTGGAAGTAGGCGTCGCCGGCGTACGGCGTGGCGCCGAACTCGACCAGGTCGCCCGACAGCAGCGCGCGCTCCTGGGGCAGCCAGACGACCGTGTCGCCCTTGGTGTGGCCGCGGCCCAGCTGCAGCAGTTGCACTTCGAGCTTGCCCAGCCACAGCGTCATCTTGCCGGTGAAGGTCATGGTGGGCCAGGTCAGGCCCGGGGGCACGGTCTCGACGTTCTGGAACAGGCGCGGGAAGCGGCCGATTTCGCTGGCCTTGTCTTCCTCGCCGCGCTCCACGATCAGGTCGCGCGTGTCCTGGCTGGCCAGGATGTGTTCGGCGCCGTAGCCCGCCGCGCCCAGCACGCGCACTGCGTGGTAGTGGGTGAGCACCACGTACTTGATGGGCTTGTCGGTCACTTCGCGGATGCGGCGCACCACGTCGGCGGCCATGGCGGGCGTGGCCTGGGTGTCGGCCACCAGCACGCAGTCGTCGCCGATGATGATCCCGGTGTTGGGGTCGCCCTCGGCCGTGTAGGCCCAGGCGTGCTCCGAGATCTGGCTGAAGGTGATCTTCTTTTCTTCCAGGTCGGCCTGGCTGGCGAATTTCTTGGCTTGGCTCATCGTGTGTCTCCGGTGGGGTGGTTTTGGGATTCGCCTGATTCGTTTAAGGCGAACGAGTTTGCAGATAACGAATGCGCGGAGTGTAAGCCCGAGATCAGTTCATGTCTAATGCCTTCTTCATGAACGAACAACCAGACGGCAAGGCGGCCATGGCAGCGACTGACACCGACCGCGCCCAGCGCGGCATCCAGAGCATCGAAGTCGGCGGGCAGCTGCTGCGCGCGCTGGTGCACCACGGCCGCCCGATGGCGCTCAAAGACCTTGCCCGCGAAGCGGACATGACGGCCGCCAAGGCCCACCCGTACATGGTGAGCTTCGGCCGGCTGGGCCTCATCGAGCAGGACCGCGCCAGCGGCCACTATCTGCTCGGCCCGCTGGCCTTGCAACTGGGGCTGATCAGCCTGCAGCAGGCCGACCCGGTGCACATCGCCACGCCGCTGATCGGCCAGCTCGCGCAGCAGATCGGCCACACCGTGGCGCTGGCCGTGTGGGGCGCGCGCGGCGCGACCATCGTGCGCACGGCCGAGTCGCCCTCGCCGGTGCACGTGAACATGCGCCACGGCACGGTGTTCTCGCTCACCAACACGGCCTCGGGCCGCGTCTTTGCCGCCTACCTCGACCCGGCGGTGGTGCGCGCGCAGCTCGAGGACGAGCGCCAGCGCCAGAAGCAGCGCAAGGGCGCCGCCGAGCCCGCGCCGCCGGCCGGCATGCCGCCGGTGCAGCCGCTGCCCTCGTGGAGCGACTTCGAACGCCAGTGCCAGGAAGTGCGCGACCACGGCATCAGCCGCTCCGACGGCGAGGTGATCGAGGGCGTGAGCGCCATGGCCGCGCCCGTGTTCGACCACACCGGCGCCATCGTGCTGGCCGTGACCGCCATCGGCCCGGCCGGCATCTTCCACACCGCCTGGGACGGCGAGATCGCGCGCGCGCTCAAGGCCTGCGCGGGCACGGTGTCGCAGCGCCTGGGGGCGAGCGCCACCGGCGCCGTGGTTCCCTCCGTCTCCGATCGATGACCCTGTTTTCTTCCGCCTTGTCTTCTTTCTCTTCTTCCGACGACCTCGCGCTGCGCATCGACCGCACCGTGGCGCTGCTGCGCGGTGCGCGGCGCATCGTGGTCTTCTCGGGCGCGGGCTTGTCCAAGGCCTCGGGCATCCCGACCTACCGCGACGCCGACGGCCTGTGGATGAGCCAGAACGCGCTCAAGTTCTCGCATGCCGACGACCTCGCGCGCGACCCGGGCGGCTTCACGAAGTTCTGGGCCCAGCGCCTGGCGCTGATCGAGACCGCGTCGCCCAACCCCGGACATCTCGCGCTCGCGCAACTGCAGCGGCTGCGCCCTGCGACCCGGCTCATCACGCAGAACGTCGACGGCCTGCTCGGCAAGGCCGGCGGGCAGGACGTGCTGGAGTTGCACGGCTCGCTGCGCCGCTGGCGCTGCGACCACTGCGGCAACCGCAGCGGCCCGTGGCCCTTTCACCGCTGCCTGCGCTGCGGCTCGCACGCGCGGCCCGACGTGGTCATGTTCGGCGAGATGCTGAACGCCGGCGTGCTGCTCGACGCGCAGGTGGCGGCGCAGGAGTCCGACCTGTTCCTGGTGGTCGGCAGCACCACCATCGTCTACCCGGCGGCCGAGCTGCCCAAGCTGGCGATGGCGCGCGGTGCGCGGCTGGTCACGCTGAACATCGAGCCATTGCCGCATCTGGACGATGCGGCGGCGGTGGTGTTGCGGGGGGCGTCGGAAGACCTGCTGCCGAAGTTGGTTGCCGGCATGGCCGGCGACTGAAGCGCTAGCCGGCCCGCATCTTCTCGCGCAGCACGCGCCAGCGCGCGAGGCTCTCGGCGGGCCAGTAGTCCTTGCGGTCGTAATACTCGTGCACCGCCGGCGCGCTAGGCGGCAGCACCACCCACGGCTGCTTGGACATCGTGAAGATGTGCAGGTCCGGCGGCAACCGGTCGGGCGTGTCGAGCGTGCCCACGCGGATGAAGCTCACGGCGTCGCCGGCGCCTGCGTAGTGGCTCCACAGCGCGACGTGGCAGGCGGGGCAGCGCGCGTATTTCTGGCCGCGCCCGCTGGCCGAGGGCGTGAGCACCAGATCGACCGCGCCCTGCAGCACCTGCACATGCTCGGGTTCGATGAGCGCATTGAGCGCGAAGGACGAGCCCGTCTCGCGCTGGCACCAGCGGCAGTGGCAGCAGTGCACGAAGAGCGGTGGGGCGTTCAGGCGGTAGCGCACCTGCCGGCAGGTGCAGCCGCCTTCCAGCGGCACGAAGGCGTCGGCCATGGCGGTGGTCGACGGGCGCTCAGCCCTTCTTGCCACCCAGCAGCACCAGCGCGCCGCCCACCACGATCGCCGCCACGCCGGCCCAGGCCGGGATGTTGATGGTCTGTTTTTCCTTCACCGAGAACTCCAGCGGACCCAGCTTGGCCTGGTGGGTTTCCTTGGTGAAGCTGAAGCCGCCCAGGCCGAGCCCGGCGATGCCGGCCACGACCAGCAGGATGCCGACGATGCGCGTTGCGTTCATGGGACGGATCTCCTCAGGGTTGGTTGGAATGAAAAGCCGTTCAGCGCCGTGGCGCCGCCGCACGCGGCTGCGGCGGCTCCTGCTGCTGCAGCTGGTCGACCCATTGCACGACCTCGGCCATGGCCGCGTCGCTCGCCGCGATGAGCGCCTTCACGCCGCCGGGCGCGTCGGCGCTGGCGGCGGGACGGCGCACGGTGAAGGTCCGCTGGCCCATCACGCGGTCGCCGCCGGTGGCGGTGCGGACCAGCGTGGCGCGCAGGCGCACCAGGCCCGTGCTGCTGGCGGGCGCGTCGAAGTAGTGGCTGAACTCGTCGAGCGAAATGCGCAGCGTGTCGGGCACGATGCCCTCGGTGCGCGCGAGCGTTGCGCTTTCTTCGGGGCCGAGCACGGTGCGGCGCTCGGCCAGCGTGTCGCGCAGCCGCTGGCGCAGCAGTTGCGCGGGCGGCAGGCTCCAGCGCGACTGGCCGTAGGGGCGCAGTTCATTGGCGTCGGCGTAGCCCAGGCGGTACAGGATCTGCGTGCCGTCCAGGCGCGTGTTGCTGTCGAACTCCGCGAGGGACAGCGCCGGCAGCGCGGTGGCCGGCGCGGAAGCGGTGGCAGGTGCAGCGGCCGAAAGGCCGGGGCCGAAGTCGTACAGCGTGGCGCGCGCCGGCTTGTCGGGCAGCATGCCGCAGCCGGCGACCAGCAGCGCACAGCCGAGGCTGGCGAGGGCTGGGAGGGTGTTCTTCATGCGCATGGTTGGTCTGCTCCCGGTCAGTGGCGTGCGGCGGGTGCAACGAAGCCGGGCTCGCCTGGGCCCGCGGCCGCGCCGCCGTTGCCGAACAGCAGCGATTGCGGGTTGTCGTTGATGCTGTCGGCCGCGCGGCCCAGGCGGCGCACCGCGTGGGCGGTGTCGTCGGCCACGCGGTTCACGCGCGGCAGGGTGGCGGCGTTGAACGAGTCGACCGCCTGCGCCAGCGCCTTGGTGCCCTCGCTCAGGCGCTCGACCGGGCCGTCGGGTGCGTTGAGCCGGCCCACGGTGGAGTTGAAGTTGTTGGCCACGCGCGAGACGTCGCCGGCGGCTTTCTTCACCGTCGACAGCGTCTCGGGCATGGCGGCCAGGGTCGGGTTCAGGCCGGTCTTGACGGTGTTGTCGAGCTGCTTGAGCAGCGTGTTGGCGCTGGCCGAGGCGGCCGCGATGTTTTCCAGCGCGTCGGCCACGCGCTTCTGGTTGGCATCGGCCAGCAGCGCGTTGGCGCGCTTGGTCACTTCTTCCACCTGGTCGATGATTTCCTCGCCGCGGTCCTGCAGCTTCGCGAGCATCGAGGGCTTGAGCGGAATGCGCGGCGGGTTGTCGTTGTTCGGCTTGAGCGCGACGGTCGATTCGCCCTCGTCGTCCAGCGCGATGAAGGCCAGGCCGGTCACGCCCTGGTAGCTCAGCGTGGCGAAGCTGGAGGTGGTGAGCGGCACGCGCTCGTCGACCGTGATGCGCACGCGCACGTTGCCCTTGGTCTTGGGGTCGAAGTCGATCGAGGTCACCTTGCCGACCGAGATGCCGCGGTAGCGCACCTGGGCCTGCGGCTGCAGGCCGCTCACGGCGTCGCGGGTGGAGAGTTCGTAGACGTTGCGCACGGTGTTGTCGCGCGTGAACCAGACCACCAGCGCGACGAGCGCGGCGATCAGGCCGAGCACGAAGGCGCCGGCGGCGAGGGCATGGGCCTTGTTTTCCATGAGGGGACCTACCTTTCTTCAGCGCGCGCGGCCTCGGGCTGCGGCGCGGGTGGTGCTTTGCCGGCGGCGGGCTTGTCGTGCAGCGCCTCCAGGGCGCGCTGGCCGCGCCCGCCGAGAAAGTATTCGTGGATGAAGGGATGCGGATAGGCGATGACTTCGCGCGCCGTGCCGCTCACGATCACCTTCTGGTCGGCCAGCACCGCGATGCGGGTGCTCAGGTCGAACAGGGTGTCCAGGTCGTGCGTGACCATCACGACCGTCAGGCCCAGCTCGCGGTGCAGGCCGCGCAGCAGGTCGCAGAAACTGTCGGAGGCTTCGGGGTCGAGGCCGGCCGTGGGCTCGTCGAGCAGCAGCAGCGGCGGGTCCATGATGAGCGCGCGCGCGAGCGCCACGCGCTTGATCATGCCGCCCGACAGGTCCGACGGGCTCTTGTTCGCATGCTGCGGCTCCAGCCCCACCATCTGCAGCTTCACGAGCGCGGCGTTGCGGATCAGCTCGTCGGGCAGGAGTTTGAGTTCGCGCAGCGGAAAGGCGATGTTCTCCAGCACGCTGAAGGCCGAGAACAGCGCGCCATGCTGGAACAGCATGCCCACGTTGGCCGCGCCGGCTGCGCTGAGTTCGCCCGGCGCCCGGCCCAGCACCTCGACCGCGCCCTTCGTGGGTTTCTGCAGCCCGAGGATCTGCCGCAGCAGCACCGTCTTGCCGGTGCCCGAGCCGCCGACCAGCGACAGCACCTCGCCGCGGTCGAGGTGCAGGTCGAGGTCGCGGTGCACCACCTGTTCGCCATCGGGGCTCTTGAACACGGTCCAGAGCTTGCGGATGTCGACCACGGTGCTCGACGGGGATGTCGCGGCGGCGTTCATCCGCGGAATCCTATGCCCTTGAAGAGCACTGCGAAGAGCGCGTCGACCAGGATCACCGCGGTGATCGAGGTCACGACCGACGACGTGGTGCCGCGCCCCAGGCTCTCGGTGTTGGGCTTGACCTTCATGCCGAAGTAGCAGCCGATCAGCGCGATCAGCACGCCGAACACCGCCGACTTGGCCAGGGCCAGCCAGAGGTTGGAGATGGGCACCGCGCGCGGCAAGGCCGACAGGAAATACGACGGCGAAATGCCCAGCGCCGCATCGGCCGCGAGCATGCCGCCGGCCAGCGCCGCCATCGAGGTCCACAGGCTGATCAGCGGCATTGCGATGGCCAGCGCCAGCACGCGCGGCATCACGAGACGGAAGCCGTGCGGGATGCCCATCACGCGCATCGCGTCGAGCTCCTCGGTGACGCGCATCACGCCGATCTGCGCCGTGATCGCCGAGCCCGAGCGGCCCGCGATCAGCACGGCGGCCAGCACCGGCCCGAGCTCGCGGATCAGCGACAGCCCGAGGATGTTCACCACGAAGGCCTCGGCGCCGTAGTTGCGCAGCTGCTGCGAGATCAGGTAGGCCAGCACCACGCCGATCAAGAGGCCGACCAGCGCCGTGATGTGCAGCGCCGTGGCGCCGAACTGATAGAGGTGGCCCGAGAAGTCGCGCCACGGCGCGCGGTGCGGCGCGCGCGCCAGCGTGCACAGGTCGAGCGCGAGCTGGCCGATGAGGCCGACGAAGTCGCGCAGCACGACCATCGCGCGCGGGCCGTGGTGGGCCAGTGCGTGCAGCCGGTCGCTCAGCGATTTGGGCGGCTCGTCGGGCGTGGCCACCGTGAACTTCGCCACCTGGTCGAGCACCGCCTGGTGCTGCGGCGACAGCTCGATCGTGGCCGGCCAAGCCTGGCGCCAGTGTTCCCACAGCAGCTGGGCGCCGATGTGGTCGAGCTGGCCGATGGGGCGCAGGTCCCAGGCCCGGTCGTCCGCGGGCGGCAGCGCCGCGAGGTCCCTGGCCAACGCCTCCCAGGCCGGGCGCGTCGACATCGCCAGCGTGGTCCAGCAACCGCTGGCCACGGCCCAGGTGCGGCCGTCCACGTCCTGCGTCTGCGCGCGCGGCGGCGCGAAGGCGTCGTCGGTGGCGGGGGCGTCAGCGGGCGACGGGGTGGGCGACATGGGCAAAGGTGCGGGACAAAACGTAAACAAAGGTCCAAGCGAGAGCGCGCATCGTAACCGCGTGCATCCGGGGCTTGTGTGCGTCTGGCCCTTCGTTTGCGTAGGGCCAGACGCCGTTTTTTTCAGCCAATCTTCAGCTCCAGGCCCGGGCCAGCGCATCCCAGGCGCTGGCGATCACGGGCTCGTCGCGCCGCGCGGCCAGCGAGACGAAACGCAGCGCGCAATCCAGCCGCACGCGGTCGGCCAGCACGAGGCCGTGGGCCTGGCTTTCGCGGATGGCGATCGAGTCGCGCACCAGGCTCAGGCCCACGCCCGACTTCAGCAGGTCGAGCATCGAGGCTTCCTGGTCGACCAGCGCCACGCGCCGGGGTGCCAGGCCGAGCGGGCCGAACACACGTTCCAGCAAACGGTGGTGCGCCGACTCGGGCGGCGTGGCGAGCCAGGGCAGGGCGGCCAGCGCCTTCCAGTCGCGGCCCAGCACCTGCGGGCCCCAGCCGGCCGGTGCGACCACGCGGTAGCTGAAGCGGGTGAGCGTGCGCACCGCCAGCGGCGCCGGCGCGGCGGCGTCGGATTCATCGCCCGGGTCGAGGTGAAAGCCCACGTCGAGCTCGCCGCGCAGCACCTGCGCCAGCACGCTGCCGCTCATGCCGTGGCGCAGTTCGGTCTCGATCTGCGGCGCGGCCTCGACCAGTTCGCGCAGGAACACGCCCAGCCGCGTGAACTCGGGGTCGAGGATGGTGCCGATGCGCAGCGCACCGCGCACCGTGACCTGCAGGTTGCGCGCGGCCTGCTGCAGGTCGCCCACGGCCGCCAGCACGCGCTCGGCCTGCGGCAGCATGGCCGCGCCGTCGGCCGTGAGCGCCAGCCCGTGCGGCGTGCGGGTGAACAGCACCAGCCCGGTTTCTTCCGCGAAACGCTTGAGCTGCAGGCTCACCGCAGGCTGCGTCAGGTGCAGCTTCTCGGCGGCGCGCGAGACGTTGCCCTCGCGCCCCGCCAGGATGAAGGCGCGCAGAATCTGGAGGTCCATCGATGACGTGGTCATATAAGACTGATTTATAGCGCCATCGACGCGAATTCATTGGCTTTCTCTTCGTGGATTGGGCCAAATTGCCTTCAGGAGACCCGCACATGTCCATCAGCACCCGAAATATCGATCACCACATCGCCGGCGCCCCCGTCGCCAACACCTCCGGCCGCACGCAGGATGTGACCAACCCCGCCACCGGTGCCGTCACCGGCAAGGTCGGCCTGGCCGACGCCGCGCAGGTGGGGGCCGCCGTGGCCGCCGCGCAGGCCGCGTTCCCGGCCTGGGCCGACACGCCGCCGATCCGCCGGGCGCGCGTGATGTTCAAGTTCCTGGAGCTGCTCAACCAGCACAAGGACGAGCTCGCCCACCTCATCACCGCCGAGCACGGCAAGGTCTTCACCGACGCGCAGGGCGAGGTGAGCCGCGGCATCGACATCGTCGAGTTCGCCTGCGGCATTCCGCAGCTGCTCAAGGGCGACTTCACCGACCAGGTGAGCACCGGCATCGACAACTGGACCTTGCGCCAGCCGCTGGGCGTGGTCGCGGGCATCACGCCCTTCAACTTTCCGGTGATGGTGCCGATGTGGATGTTCCCGGTGGCCATTGCCGCGGGCAACACCTTCGTGCTCAAGCCCAGCCCGACCGACCCGAGCCCGTCGCTGCTGATGGCCGAGCTGCTCAAGAAGGCCGGCCTGCCCGACGGCGTGTTCAACGTGGTGCAGGGCGACAAGGCCGCGGTCGACGCGCTGCTGGAGCACCCCGACGTCAAGGCGATCAGCTTCGTGGGCTCCACGCCCATCGCCAACTACATCTACGAAACCGGCGCGCGCCACGGCAAGCGCGTGCAGGCCCTGGGCGGCGCGAAGAACCACATGGTCGTCATGCCCGACGCCGACATCGACCAGGCCGTGGACGCCCTCATCGGCGCCGGCTACGGCTCGGCCGGCGAGCGCTGCATGGCGATCAGCGTCGCGGTGCTGGTGGGCGACGTGGCCGACCGGCTGCTGCCCAAGCTCATCGAGCGCACGAAGACGCTGAAGGTACTCGATGGCGAGAACCTCGCGGCCGAGATGGGCCCGATCGTCACGCGCGCCGCGCACGAGCGCATCACCGGCTACATCGCGCAGGGCGAGAAGGAAGGCGCGAAGCTGCTGGTCGACGGCCGCAGCTTCGACGGCAACAAGGCTGGCGAAGGCTGCGGCGATGGCTTCTGGATGGGCGGCACGCTGTTCGACCACGTCACGCCCGAGATGCGCATCTACAAGGAAGAGATCTTCGGCCCCGTGCTGGGCTGCCTGCGCGTCGCGACCTTCAAGGAAGCCGTCGACCTCATCAACGCCCACGAGTTCGGCAACGGCGTGAGCTGCTTCACGCGCGACGGCAACGTGGCGCGCGAGTTCGGCCGCCGCATCCAGGTCGGCATGGTCGGCATCAACGTGCCGATCCCGGTGCCGATGGCCTGGCATGGTTTCGGTGGCTGGAAGAAGAGCCTGTTCGGCGACATGCACGCGTATGGCGAAGAGGGCGTGCGTTTCTATACGAAGCAGAAGTCGATCATGCAGCGCTGGCCGGAGAGCATCGGCAAGGGCGCGGAATTCGTGATGCCCACCGCGAAGTAAAAAGGGGCGCCGCACGCGCGGCGCTGCTTCCATTCGAAGAACAACGAGAGACAAAAAGCCAGCCGCCATGAGCGACACCACCTTCGACTACATCATCATCGGCGCCGGCACCGCCGGCTCGCTCATCGCCAACCGCCTGAGCGCAGACAAGACCAAGCGCGTGCTGCTCATCGAGGCCGGCCGCAAGGACGACTACCACTGGATCCACATTCCGGTGGGCTACCTGTACTGCATCGGCAACCCGCGCACCGACTGGCTCTACAACACCGAGCCCGACGCGGGCCTCAACGGCCGCACGCTGCGCTATCCGCGCGGCAAGACGCTGGGCGGCTGCTCGAGCATCAACGGCATGATCTACATGCGCGGCCAGTCGCGCGACTACGAGCACTGGGCTGAACTCACGGGCGACGAGGGCTGGCGCTGGGAAAACGTGCTGCCGGCCTTTCGCAAGCACGAAGACTTCTACCTCGGCGCCGACGAGATGCACGGCGCGGGCGGCGAGTGGCGTGTCGAGAAACAGCGGCTGCGCTGGGACATCCTCGACGCCTTTGCCGATGCGGCCGTGCAGGCCGGCGTGCCGCACACCGCCGACTTCAACCGCGGCAGCAACGAAGGCGTGGGCTACTTCCAGGTCAATCAGAAGAACGGCTGGCGCTGGAACACCGCCAAGGCCTTCCTGCGGCCCACCTGCTACGGCCGCCCCAACTTCGAACTGTGGACCGGCGCGCAGGTGTCGCGCCTGCTGTTCGAGACGCTGCCCGACGGCACCAAGCGCTGCACCGGGGCGCAGGTGTGGGACGGCTCCGAGATGACCACCGCGCATGCCGAGTGCGAGGTGATCCTGAGCGCGGGCGCCATCGGCTCGCCGCAGATCCTGCAGCTGTCGGGCGTCGGTCCGGCCGAGCTGCTGCGCCAGCACGGCATCGACGTGGCGCTGGACGCGCCCGGCGTCGGCGCCAACCTGCAGGACCACCTGCAGATCCGCGCGGTCTACAAGATCGAGGGCGCGCCCACGCTCAACGTGCTGGCCTCGTCGCTGGTCGGCAAGGCGAAGATCGGCCTCGAATACCTGCTCAAGCGCAGCGGCCCGATGAGCATGGCGCCGTCGCAGCTCGGCGCGTTCACGCGCAGCTCGCCCGACCGCGCGTGGCCCAACATCCAGTACCACGTGCAGCCGCTGTCGCTCGACGCCTTCGGCGAGCCGCTGCACAGCTTCCCTGCCTTCACCGCGAGCGTGTGCAACCTGAACCCGACGAGCCGGGGCTCGGTGCGCATCAAGAGCGCGCGTTTCGAAGACGCGCCCGCCATCGCGCCCAACTACCTGAGCACCGAGGAAGACCGCAAGGTCGCGGCCGATTCGCTGCGCGTGACGCGCCGCATCGCGCAGCAGCCCGCGCTCGCGAAGTACAAGCCGCAGGAGTGGAAGCCCGGCGTGCAGTACCAGACCGACGAAGACCTCGCGCGGCTGGCCGGCGACATCGCCACCACCATCTTCCACCCGGTCGGCACCACCAAGATGGGCGCCGACGGCGACCCGATGGCGGTGCTCGATGCGCGCCTGCGCGTGCGCGGGGTGCACGGCCTGCGCGTGGTCGATGCGGGCGCGATGCCCACCATCACGAGCGGCAACACCAACAGCCCGACGCTGATGATGGCGGAGAAGGCGGCGGGCTGGATCCTGGAAGACAACCGCAACCGCTGAGCCGGCTCAGCGGCGCGGCTTGGCGCCGCGCTGGGTGTCCGCCGCCAGGCGCGCCTTCGCGCCTTCGAGCATGAGGTCCACGCCGACCTCGAACATCGCGTCGAGGCCGGCCTTGCGGTAGCTGGCGAAGGCCTCGGCCAGCAGCGGGCGCGAGGCCGCGGCGGCATCGAGCGCCTGCTGCCGAACTTCCGCATCGGGCGGTGCCGCCTGCTCCTCCAGCCCACGGCGCAGGGCTGGCCGGCGCCGTGCGCTATCTGCTGTGCCTGCCGGTGATGCTGCGCAGGTCGCCTGCGGCGGGTGGCTAACTGTCGAAGAACGCCAGCTTGCGTGCCCGCGGCAGCGCCTTGAGCGCGATCTCCGCCCGCAGCGCGGCGCCCTTGTCGGGGTACTGGCGCGCCGCCAGCACGCGCTGCGGTGGACGCGCGCGCGTGAACTTGGCGCCCAGCCCGAAGACATGCTGGAAGAAGCGCTGCTCCACGTCGAGCGCGATGCCCGCGTAGTACACGCCGCCTTCGCATTCCAGCAGGTAGAGCCAATAGGGTGGGGGCGGCGAGGGATCGGGCGGTTTTCGGGGCACGCGCGCATTGTGCGGGCAGGCGCTTATCGTGCGTCGAACGAAGGTGTCACCACGAAGTTCATTCGCAAAACGCACCAAGTCCTTCCAATTTTTCGCTAGGCAAGGGCGCGGGTTTCGCACATATTGGCCCGTTCCTGCTGTCGCATTTCTTCTTCTGTCCTTCCTTCTCCCTGGAGCGTCCATGCCAGAAGCCCAGACCCCCGTGTCCCTTCCCGCCGAGGTCGACCAACTGCTGCATCGCCTGGGCGTGCCCCGCACCGCCCACACCCGCGGCGAGCTCACGGTGCGCTCGCCGGTCAGCGGCGAGGTGATCGCGCAGGTGCCGCAGACCACGGCCGTGGAAGCCACCGGCGCCATCGGCCGCGCGCACGAGGCCTTCAAGGCCTGGCGCCTGGTGCCGGCGCCGCGTCGCGGCGAGCTGGTGCGCCTGCTGGGCGAAGAGCTGCGTGCCGCCAAGCGCGACCTGGGCCGCCTCGTCACGCTGGAGGCCGGCAAGATCCCGTCCGAGGGCGCGGGCGAGGTGCAGGAAATGATCGACATCTGCGACTTCGCGGTCGGCCTCTCGCGCCAGCTCTACGGCCTCACGCTGGCCACCGAACGCGCCGAGCACCGGATGATGGAAACCTGGCATCCGCTGGGCGTGTGCGGCGTGATCTCGGCCTTCAACTTTCCCGTGGCCGTGTGGTCGTGGAACGCGGCGCTCGCGCTGGTGTGCGGCGATCCGGTGGTGTGGAAGCCGTCCGAGAAGACGCCGCTCACCGCGCTGGCCGTGCACGCCATCGCGCAACGCGCCATCGAACGCTTCGGCGACGCGCCCGAAGGCCTGCTCGGCCTGCTGCTGGGGCCGCGCGACATCGGCGAGGTGCTGGTCGACGATTCCCGCGTGCCGATCCTCTCGGCCACCGGCTCCACGGCGATGGGCCGGCAGGTCGGCCCGAAGCTGGCGGCGCGCTTCGCCCGCGCGATCCTCGAACTGGGCGGGAACAACGCCGCCATCGTCACGCCCTCGGCCGACCTCGATCTCACGCTGCGCGGCATCGCCTTCGCAGCGATGGGCACGGCGGGCCAGCGCTGCACCACGCTGCGGCGCCTGTTCGTGCACGAGAGCGTGTACGACCAGCTGGTGCCAAAGCTCGTGAAGGTCTACGGCAACGTGCAGGTGGGCGACCCGCGCGAGGCCGGCACGCTGGTCGGTCCGCTGATCGACCGCGCGGCCTTCGACGGCATGCAGAAGGCCCTGAACGAAAGCCGCGAGACCGGCGCCACGGTGCACGGCGGCCAGCGCGTCGAGGGCATCGGCACGCAGGACGCGTTCTATGTGCGCCCCGCGCTGGTGGAGCTGACGTCGCACGCCGGGCCGGTGCTGCGCGAGACCTTTGCGCCCATCCTCTACGTGGTGAGCTACAGCTCGCTCGACGAAGCCATCGAATGGCACAACGCGGTGGGCGCGGGCCTGTCGTCGTCGATCTTCACGCTCAATGTGCGCGAGGCCGAGCGCTTCATGTCCAGCGCCGGTTCCGACTGCGGCATCGCCAACGTCAACATCGGCCCGAGCGGCGCCGAGATCGGCGGCGCCTTCGGTGGCGAGAAGGAAACCGGCGGCGGGCGCGAAGCGGGCTCGGACAGCTGGAAGGCCTACATGCGCCGCGCGACCAACACCATCAACTACTCGACGGCATTGCCCTTGGCTCAAGGCGTGACCTTCGATATCGGCGACTGAACAACCCCGGCCCGTGGTGCCTGCCGCGCGGCATTTCGCCGCAGCGGCCAGGCAGCGGCCGTACCTATCCCCCCAGAAAAACCACCAGGAGACAGCAAAGATGAAGATGCAACTGAAGACCCTCGCCACCGCCGCGCTGCTTGCGCTCGCCTTCGGCACCACCGCCACCGCGCAGCAGGCGCCCACGGGCGGCACGCTCGACAAGATCAAGACCAGCGGCAAGGTCGTGCTCGGCGTGCGCGAAGCTTCGCCGCCCATGGCCTACATGCTGGGCGCGGGCGAGAAGTACGTGGGCTACCACGTCGAGCTCTGTGAGCGCGTGCTGAAGGACATCACGCCCAACGCCAAGCTCGAATACATGGCCGTGACCGCGCAGAACACCATCCCGCTGGTGCAGAACGGCACGCTGGACATCGGCTGCGGCCCCACCACCAACAACACCGCGCGCCAGCAGCAGGTGGCCTTCGCGCTCACCACGTACGTGAGCGAGGTGCGCATGGCGACCAAGGTCGACTCGGGCATCACCACGCTCGACCAGCTCGCAGGCCGCAACGTGTCGGCCTCGACCGGCACCACCGCCGTGCAGCTGCTGCGCAAGCGCGAGCGCGCACAGAACGTCTCGTACAACACGATGCTCGGCAAGGACCACCTGGAAAGCTTCCTGCTCATGGAGTCGGGCCGCGCCGATGCCTTCGTGCTCGACGACAACCTGCTCGCCGGGATCATCGCGAACTCGAAGAACCCCACGGCCTACCGCATCACCGGCGAGGCGCTGGGCTCCGAGCCGATCGCGCTGCTGTTCCGCAAGGACGACCCGGCCTTCAAGGCGGCGGTGGACGATTCGCTGCGCAAGCTCATGAAGAGCGGCGAGCTCGAGAAGATCTACACCAAGTGGTTCGTGGCCGCGATCCCGCCGAAGAACACCAGCCTCAACCTGCCGATGAGCCCTGCGCTCAAGCAGCTCGTGCTCGAACCCAACGACAAGCCGCTGGAGGCCTACGCGAAGTGACAGACGCCGCCGTGTTCTCGCCGGCGCAACGCGTGCGCGCCATCCACGTCTCGGAGATCCTGCGCATCACCGACCACGCGCAGGCGCTCAAGCGCGCCGGCCGCCCGGTGATCGTGCTGGGCGCGGGCGAGCCCGACTTCGACACGCCCGAGAACATCCGGCATGCGGCCTTGCAGGCCATTGCGCGCGGCGACACGCGCTACACGGTGCTCGACGGCAGCCCGGCGATGAAGGCGGCCGTGCAGCTGAAGTTCAAGCGCGACAACGCGCTGGACTTCGCACTTGACGAGATCAGCGTGAGCGCGGGCGCCAAGCAGGTGATCTTCAATGCACTGATGGCGAGCCTGAACCCGGGCGACGAAGTGATCCTGCCTGCGCCGTACTGGACCTCGTACGCGGACATCGTGCAGATCTGCGGCGGCGTGCCGGTGTCGGTGGCGTGCGGCGAGGAGAACGGCTTTCGCCTGACCGCGACGCAGCTGCAGGCGGTCATCACGCCGCGCACGCGCTGGCTGTTTCTCAACTCGCCATCGAACCCGAGCGGCGCGGCCTACAGCGCGGCGCAGCTGAAGCCGATCACCGACGTGCTGCTCGATCACCCCCACGTCTGGGTGCTGGCGGACGACATCTACGAACACATCCTTTACGACGGCCTCGCGTTCGCAACGCCGGTGGCCGTGGAGCCGCGGCTGCGCGAACGCACGTTGACGGTGAACGGTGTGTCAAAGGCCTACGCGATGACCGGCTGGCGCGTCGGCTACGGCGCCGGGCCGCGCGCGTTGATCGCGGCCATGGCCGTGGTGCAGAGCCAGTCGACCTCGTGCCCGTCGTCCGTGAGCCAGGCCGCGGCGATCGAGGCGCTCACCGGCCCGCAGGGCATCGTGGCCGAGCGCTGCGCATCCTTTCAACAGCGCCGCGATGTCGTCGTGGCCGCGCTCAACCGCACGCCAAGCCTGCATTGCCGCGTGCCCGAGGGCGCCTTCTACACCTTCGCAAGTTGCGCCGGCGTGCTCGGCAAGCGCACGGCCAGCGGCGCGCTGCTGCAGACCGACAGCGACTTCTGCCGCTACCTGCTGCAGGATTTCGAGGTGGCGGTGGTGCCGGGCAGCGTCTTCGGGCTCGCACCGTATTTCCGCATCTCGTATGCGACGTCGATGGCGCAACTCGAAGAGGCGTGCGCGCGCATCGCCGCCGCCTGCGCCGCGCTCTCCTGACCTCTCCTCTTCATTCCACTGGAACCCTCATGACTTCCTCCCGCACCGGCGGCCAGATCCTGGTCGACCAGCTCATCACCCATGGCGTCCAGCAGCTCTTCTGCGTGCCCGGCGAAAGCTTCCTGGCCGTGCTCGACGCGCTGCACGACGCATCGATCGACGTGACGGTGTGTCGGCAGGAAGGCGGCGCGACGATGATGGCCGAGGCGCAGGGCAAGCTCACGGGCCAGCCCGGCATCTGCTTCGTCACGCGCGGCCCCGGCGCCACCAATGCGGCGGCGGGCGTGCACATCGCGCACCAGGACTCGACGCCGCTGCTGCTGTTCGTCGGCCAGGTCGCGCGCGATGCGATGGGCCGCGAAGCCTTCCAGGAGCTGGACTACAGCGCGGTCTTCGGCACGATGGCCAAGTGGGTGGTGCAGATCGACGACCCGGCGCGCGTGCCCGAACTGGTGTCGCGCGCCTTCCATGTCGCGACCTCGGGTCGGCCCGGCCCAGTGGTGATCGCGCTGCCCGAAGACATGCTCACCGAAGCCGCCGTGGTGGCCGATGCGCTGCCGTATGCCGTCACCGAAACGCATCCGGGCGCAGCGCAGATCGCCGAGCTGCAGCAGCGCCTGTCGCAGGCGCAGCGGCCCGTCGTCATCCTGGGCGGCAGCCGCTGGTCCGAAGCCGCGACGCAGCAGTTCGCGCAGTTCGCCGAGGCGTATTTGCTGCCCGTGTACTGCTCGTTCCGTCGCCAGATGCTGATGTCCGCCGAGCACCCCTGCTACGCGGGCGACCTGGGGCTCGGCGCCAACCCGCGCATGCTGGCGCGCATCCGCGATGCGGACCTCGTGCTGCTGGTCGGCGGGCGCTTGTCGGAAGTGCCGTCGCAAGGCTATGAGCTGTTCGCGATCCCGCAGCCGAAGCAGGCGCTGGTGCACGTGCACGCCGATGCCGACGAGCTCGGCAAGCTCTACCGCCCGACACAGGGCATCCACGCCACGCCGCAGGCGTTCGCCGAAGCGGTGTCCGCATTGCGTCCGGCGTCACCGCCCGTGTGGCAGGCCGAGACGAAGACGGCGCGCGAAGACTTCCTGCGCTGGAGCGACCCGGCCGCGATCCGCATTCCCGGCCCGCTGCAGATGGGCGAGGTCATGCAGCACCTGCGCGAGGTGCTGCCGGCCGACACCATCTTCTGCAACGGCGCGGGCAACTTCGCGACCTGGGTGCATCGCTTCTGGCCGTTCCGCGCGTTCGCGAGCCAGCTCGCGCCGACCAGCGGTTCGATGGGTTACGGCCTGCCGGCCGGCGTCGGCGCCAAGCGCCTGTGGCCCGAGCGCGAGGTGGTCGTGTTCGCGGGCGACGGCGATTTCATGATGCACGGCCAGGAGTTCGCCACTGCCGTGCAATACGGTCTGCCGATCCTCGTGGTGCTGCTGGACAACGGCATGTACGGCACGATCCGCATGCACCAGGAAAAGCACTACCCCGGCCGCATCAGCGCCACGCAGCTGAAGAACCCCGACTTCCGCGGCTACGCCGAGGTGTTCGGCGGGCACGGCGAGCGCGTGACCACGACGGAAGAATTCGGCCCCGCACTGGCGCGTGCGCGCGCCAGCGGCAAGCCGGCGATCCTGCATTGCCTGCTGGACCCGGAGGCGATCACGCCCGCGAGCACGCTGGAATCGATCCGCAAGGCGGCGCTGGCGGCGAACTGAGGCGTCGTCAGCGCAGCCCGCCGACGTAGCGCGGCGGCGGCGTGGGCGGCAGGCCGTCGGGCTGGCGCGCCGCCAGGCGCGCGGCGCGGGCCAGCGGTTCCATGGCCTGCTCCAGCCGCGTGGCGAGCTGGTCGAGTTCGTCGTCCTTGGTCTCGGCGGCGTGCTGGCGCGTCATGCGCACGATCTCGGCGGCGTACTCGGCGTTGGTGGCCATCCATTCGGTGTCGGTCACGCGCCCGTGCTTTCGCCGCAGTGCCACGTGAAGGCGTGCTGCAAGCGCGATGCGTTCGCTTTCGGACATGGATGGCATGGCGTCTCCCTCGGGTGGTCAGGCTCCCAGGTGTTCACGATGCTGAGCAAGATCAAGGCCCACCAGTTCGCTCTCGGGGTCGACGCGCAATCCGACCAGCACATGCACCAGGAACAGCACGATGGCCGTGCCCGCCGCGCTGTAGATCGCCACGCTGGCGACCGCGATCGCCTGTGTCAGCACATTGCCCGCCGCGCCCGAGATGCGCGGGTCGGCGAACACGCCGGTGAGCAGCGCGCCCACGATGCCGCCGATGCCGTGCACGCCGAACACGTCGAGCGAGTCGTCCGCACCGAGCAGGTGCTTCAGGCCCGTGGCGCCCCAGTAGCAGGCCAGCCCGGCGATGGCGCCGATGGCCAGCGCCGACAGCGGCGTGACGAAGCCGGCCGCCGGCGTGATCGCCACCAGCCCGGCCACGAGGCCGGAGCACAGGCCCAAGAGCGAGGGGCTGCGGCGCACGATCCATTCGCCGACCATCCAACTCATGGCGCCGGCCGCCGCCGCGATGTGCGTCACCAGCATGGCCAGGCCCGCCCGCCCGTCGGCCGCCACCGCCGAGCCCGCATTGAAGCCGAACCAGCCCACCCACAGCAGGCCCGCGCCCGTCATGGTGAGCGCCAGGCTGTAGGGCTCGAAGGCCTCGCGCCCGTAGCCCCGGCGCGGCCCGAGCGCATAGGCGCACACCAGCCCCGCGATGCCCGCGTTGACGTGCACCACCGAGCCGCCCGCGAAGTCGAGCGCGCCCATCTGCGCGAGCCAGCCGCCCGGCTCCCACACCCAGTGCGCGACCGGTGCGTACACGAGCACGCTCCACAGCAGCGCGAACCACAGCAGCGCCGAGAAGCGCATGCGCTCGACAAAAGCGCCGAGCACCAGCGCGGTGGTGATGATCGCGAAGCTCAGCTGGAACATGGCGTAGACCGATTCCGGCACGTTCGGCGCCACGTGGCTCACGGCCACCTGGCCGGCCTCCTTCAGGTACTCGAAACCTGAAAAACCGATGCGCGAGAGCTTGCCCAGCCAGGGCCAGCCGGGGGTGAAGGCCAGCGAGTAGCCGAGCGCGAACCAGGTCAGCGAGACCACCGCGGCGATCGCCACCACCCCGGCCATGGTGGCCAGCACGTTCTTGCGTCGCACCATGCCGGCATAGAAGAGCGCGATGCCGGGCAGCGTCATCAGCAGCACCAGCGCGGTCGAGGTCATCATCCAGGCGGTGTCGGCCGCGTTCAGGGAGGCTTGGGGTGCCAGCAGGGCCATGACCGTTTCTTCTTGGAGTGGTGGACAAGAGGCCTGTGTGCACGAGTCATGCCATCTTGTTAACTGACTGAAACACTTTGGTTTCCCAACCGGAGGGTCGAAGTAACACGAAGCGGGTAATTCCTAATGCACCGGGGGGGTGCGCGCTTGCACAATCTGCGCACTCGCGACGGGCCCTGCTCGTACTGCCGAGGGTCCGAGGAGACAAGCTTCCGATCGATCAACAAGAACATTCTTCAAAGGCTCCGTACGAGATGCCTGTCTGATATTTGAAAAGCGCCGCTGGTCGGCGCTTTTTTTTGCCTGTTCGCGGCGCGGACGCGGGCGCTTTCCTCCAAGCCAAACAAGCCTCCTGGCCAGCCGGTACCGGCCACCACAGCTATCGTTTCGATAGCGATTCCGGTGAGACAATCGCCCGCATGGAAATGCTGGTGGTCACGGGCGCCTCACTGCTCGCGGGTTTTATCGATGCGATCGTGGGCGGCGGCGGGTTGATCCTGGTGCCGGCCCTTTTTGCGGTGTTCCCGGGCGCGCCGCCGGCCACGCTGCTGGGCACCAACAAGAGCGCGTCGATCTGGGGCACCGCGGCCTCGGCGGCCCAGTTCAGCCAGCGCGTGCAGATGCGCTGGAGCGCCATGTGGCCGGCCGCGCTGCTGGGTTTCGGCGGCTCGATGCTCGGCGCCTGGACCGTCACGGTCTTTCCGGGCGACTTCCTGCGCCGGGCGCTGCCGGTCATCCTGCTGGGCGTGCTGATCTACACGCTGGCGCGCAAGGACATGGGCCGGCTGCACGCGCCGCGCTTCAGCGGCCGTGCCGAGACGCTGGCGGCCAGCACCATCGGCCTGACCATCGGTTTCTACGACGGCTTCTTCGGGCCGGGCACGGGCAGCTTCCTGGTGTTCCTGTTCGTGCGCTGGATGGGCTACGACTTCCTCAACGCCTCGGCCTCGGCCAAGGTCATCAACACCCTGACCAACGCCGCCGCGCTGATCCTGCTGGCCGCCAAGGGCCACGTCTGGTGGCACTACGGGCTGGTGATGGCCGTGGCCAACGTGGCCGGCAGCCTGGTCGGTACGCGCGTGGCGCTGAAGCACGGGGCGGGTTTCGTGCGGATCGTGTTCATCGTGGTGGTGAGTGCGTTGATCCTGAAGACGGCCTACGACGCGTTCCTGAAATAAAAAAGCCCCTGGAGCAACAGGCTCGCCCCCAGTCTTCGCGCACTTCGTGTCGCTTCGCCAACCCCCTACCGGGGGCAACACCAGCGGCCCGGCAAAGCCGGTTCCGCGGTGTTCCTGGAAGGAGCCTCCAGCTCAATCCTCAACGAAGGCTTCTTCGCGCTTCGCTTTGATCGCGGGCAACAGCACGATGGCCAGCAGCAAGGCTGCAGCGATCAGCAGGCCCGCCGACAGCGGCCGCGTGACGAACACGCTCCACGCACCGCGCGACAGCAGCAGCGCGCGCCGCAGGTTCTCTTCCATCATCGGCCCGAGGATGAAGCCCAGCAGCAGCGGGGCCGGCTCGGTGCGCAGCTTCAGGAACAGGTAGCCGATGAAGCCGAAGATCGCGACCATCCACACGTCGAAGGTGTTGTTGTTGGTCGAGTACACGCCGATCGCGCAGAACAGCACGATGGCGGGGAACAGGAACTTGTAAGGCACCGTCAGCAGCTTGATCCACATGCCGATCAGCGGCAGGTTCAGGATGATCAGCATCGCGTTGCCGATCCACATCGAGGCGATCAGGCCCCAGAAGAGCTCGGGGTTGCTGGTCATCACCTGCGGGCCCGGCTGGATGTTGTGGATCGTCATCGCGCCCACCATCAGCGCCATCACGGCGTTGGGCGGGATGCCCAGCGTCAGCAGCGGAATGAAGGAGGTCTGCGCGCCGGCGTTGTTGGCCGACTCGGGCGAGGCCACGCCGCGGATGTTGCCCTTGCCGAAGGGCACTTCGCCCGGGCGCATCTTGATCTTCTTCTCCAGCGCATAGGCCGCGAAGGCCGCCAGCAGCGCACCGCCGCCGGGCAGGATGCCCAGGGCCGAGCCCAGCGCCGTGCCGCGCAGCACGGCGGGCGTCATGCGCTTGAAGTCCTCCTTGGTGGGCCACAGGCCCTTCACCTTGTGCGTGAACACCTCGCGCTCGTCATCGGGCTGCGAGAGGTTGCCGATGATTTCGCCGTAGCCGAACACGCCCATGGCGATCACCACGAAGCCGATGCCGTCGGTGAGCTCTGGGATGTCGAAGCTGAAGCGCGCGACGCCCGAATTCACGTCGGTGCCCACGATGCCCAGCAGCAGGCCCAGCACGATCATCGCCACCGCCTTGAGCAGCGAGCCCGAGGCCAGCACGACCGCGCCGATCAGGCCCAGCACCATCAGCGAGAAGTACTCGGCCGGGCCGAACTTGAAGGCCAGCTCGGTCAGCGGCGGCGCGAAGGCGGCCAGGATCAAGGTGCCGACGCAGCCCGCGAAGAACGAGCCCAGGCCGGCCGCGGCCAGTGCGGGGCCTGCGCGGCCCTGCCTTGCCATCTGGTAGCCGTCGATGCAGGTGACCACCGAGGACGACTCCCCGGGCAGGTTCACCAGGATGGCCGTGGTCGAGCCGCCGTACTGGGCGCCGTAGTAGATGCCGGCCAGCATGATCAGCGCCGACACGGGCGGCAGCGCGTAGGTGGCGGGCAGCAGCATCGCGATCGTCGCGACCGGGCCGATGCCCGGCAGCACGCCGATCAGCGTGCCCAGGATGCAGCCGACCAGGCAGTACAGCAGGTTGGTGAGGGTGAAGGCGACGCCGAAGCCGGTCGCCAGGTTGTGGAACAGTTCCATGGCGGTGTGCTCCTCAACCCGAAATGAACGTGGGCCAGACCTGGATCTGCAGCTTGAGCGCCCAGATGAAGGCCACATAGCTGCCGGCTGCCAGGATGGTCGCCAGCACCAGCACGTCGCGCAGCTTGAAGTGCTCGCCGGCCATGCTCGAGATGATGGTCAGCGCGTAGATCGCGATGATCATGCCCATCGCCGGCAGCCCGACGCTGGGCAGGCCGCCCAGCAGCACGCCGAAGGCCAGGTTGGCGCCGAGCACGAAGGCCAGCGGCTTCCAGGCCCATTTGCCGATCTTGTCGCCGTCGGCGCTCTCGACCACCATGGCCTGGAACACGATCAGCGCGCCCAGCAGCGCCAGCAGGATGCCCAGCATCAGCGGGAAGTACCCCGGCCCCATGCGGGCGCCGTCGCCGATGGTGTAGGTGGTGGCACCGATGGCGAACGCGCCACCGACGGCGGCGAACATGACTCCTGAGAAGAAGTCCGCCTGTCTCTTGATTTGCATTGTCTCGACCCTCTGTTTTCGAAGGGACGAGGGTCGTCGCCAGCGGCTGACCGTCGGCTGACCAGCGCGGTACGGACAAATGCTTACAGGGAAAGTACGGGACTGGCTCTCCCCCAGGCTTCGCGCACTTCGTGTCGCTGCGCCAACCCCCTTCCGGGGGCAACACCAACGGCCCGGCGAAGCCGGTTCCGTGGTGTTCCACGAAGGGGCGGGAGTGAGGGGGAG